>NZ_JAPDBP010000062.1:0-578 GCF_027705305.1 Aeromonas sp. QDB17 | reverse complement strand
TGGTCAATGGCACGCTCCGGCTCCGGAATGTAGGTGTCCAGGTGGCCAGCCAGTTCCAGGATCTTCTCTTCCCACTGAGCTTCGCCTTCCAGCGCTTTCAGTGCGGAACCACGGACTACCGGCAGGTCATCACCCGGGAAGTCGTACTCGGACAGCAGTTCGCGAACTTCCATCTCGACCAGTTCCAGCAGCTCTTCGTCATCTACCATGTCGCACTTGTTCATGAACACGATGATGTACGGAACGCCTACCTGACGACCCAGCAGGATGTGCTCACGAGTCTGCGGCATCGGGCCGTCAGTCGCTGCTACTACCAGGATTGCGCCGTCCATCTGGGCAGCACCGGTGATCATGTTTTTAACGTAGTCGGCGTGACCCGGGCAATCTACGTGAGCGTAGTGGCGGGTAGCAGTGTCGTATTCTACGTGGGAGGTGTTGATGGTGATACCACGCTCACGCTCTTCCGGTGCCTTGTCGATCTGGTCGAAGGCGAAAGCTTTACCACCGAAGTGCTTGGCCAGCACGTTGGTGATGGCGGCGGTCAGGGTGGTTTTACCGTGGTCAACGTGGCCGATGGT
>NZ_JAPDBP010000061.1:0-634 GCF_027705305.1 Aeromonas sp. QDB17 | reverse complement strand
ATCCAACTGTGTTCGTACAAAACACATCTTGAGTGTTCAAAAAATGCACATACAACCACTCTGCAACGAACCCAACAGACAAATCATGAAGACACATCCTTTTGCTGAATTTATCTACTCTGTAGAAGACACCCTTGGCCTTTGGCATGAGGCTCGGAAAACAGAGCAAACCAGTAAACGCCCTTTCGATGCGCACCGTGAACACTTTCAGAATAAAACTGACAAAGATGATCTCCTGCCAAGACTAGAAGAGATATGTGAACTCTTACATATTGGCTGTAATTTATCGCCCGACATGATTTCAAACCATGTTGATGTATTAGAAAGTGTGTATATTGCATTAGCTCGAAGGGAATATATTCTTAAAGAATCAGCCGAGGATACAATTAAGCTTTATATTAAAAATGCATTAATTCCGTTGATGTGCGTAGACATTTCTATTTTTAAGCAACAAGCAAGTGAAATGTCTATATATTATCATCTTGACAAGATTCTAAGATTAGAAAATGTAATGATACAAGATAACGGACAGAGGCGATTTGGAAGGGAAGCTGCAAAACAATACATGCATAATTATATTCAAAACTACTTTGACATACATAAAGACATACTTATTAAGTATAATTTAAAAGGC
>NZ_JAPDBP010000060.1:0-701 GCF_027705305.1 Aeromonas sp. QDB17 | reverse complement strand
CCGCTGATCTCGGTGCGGTCGATGGTGCCGTCGTTGTTGGTGTCTTCGGTGATTACCACGGTCGGCGCACCGGTCGCGGTGGTGTCGCCCATGGTGGCGCTATCGCTGCCCGGCAGGGAGACGTTGCCCGCCGCGTCGACGATGGTGGCAGTCACGGTGAGCTGCACCCCGTCCGCCGGACGGTCAAACTCGTAGCCCACCTTGCCTGCGCTGATGTCGGCATCGGTCAGCACCCGGTCTGCCTGGCCGCTCACCTTGAGGGTGTCACCCGCCTTGGCTTCGCCCGGCAGGCCCACTGCCACGTTCACCTTGCCGCTGATCTCGGTGCGGTCGATGGTGCCGTCGTTGTTGGTGTCTTCGGTGATGACCACGGTCGGCGCACCGGTCGCGGTGGTGTCGCCCATGGTGGCGCTATCGCTGCCCGGCAGGGAGACGTTGCCCGCCGCGTCGACGATGGTGGCAGTCACGGTGAGCTGCACCCCGTCCGCCGGACGGTCAAACTCGTAGCCCACCTTGCCTGCGCTGATGTCGGCATCGGTCAGCACCCGGTCTGCCTGGCCGCTCACCTTGAGGGTGTCACCCGCCTTGGCTTCGCCCGGCAGGCCCACTGCCACGTTCACCTTGCCGCTGATCTCGGTGCGGTCGATGGTGCCGTCGTTGTTGGTGTCTTCGGTGATGACCACGGTCGGCGCACCGGTCGC
>NZ_JAPDBP010000059.1:0-704 GCF_027705305.1 Aeromonas sp. QDB17 | reverse complement strand
AACACTTCTTGGGTGTTGTATGGTTAAGCCTCACGGGTAATTAGTATGGGTTAGCTCAACGTATCGCTACGCTTACACACCCCACCTATCAACGTTGTGGTCTCCAACGGCCCTTTAGGACCCTCAAGGGGTCAGGGATGACTCATCTCAGGGCTCGCTTCCCGCTTAGATGCTTTCAGCGGTTATCGATTCCGAACTTAGCTACCGGGCAGTGCCACTGGCGTGACAACCCGAACACCAGAGGTTCGTTCACTCCGGTCCTCTCGTACTAGGAGCAACTCCCTTCAATCATCCAACGCCCACGGCAGATAGGGACCGAACTGTCTCACGACGTTCTGAACCCAGCTCGCGTACCACTTTAAATGGCGAACAGCCATACCCTTGGGACCGACTTCAGCCCCAGGATGTGATGAGCCGACATCGAGGTGCCAAACACCGCCGTCGATATGAACTCTTGGGCGGTATCAGCCTGTTATCCCCGGAGTACCTTTTATCCGTTGAGCGATGGCCCTTCCATTCAGAACCACCGGATCACTATGACCTACTTTCGTACCTGCTCGACCTGTCCGTCTCGCAGTTAAGCTGGCTTATGCCATTGCACTAACCTCCTGATGTCCGACCAGGATTAGCCAACCTTCGTGCTCCTCCGTTACTCTTTGGGAGGAGACCGCCCCAGTCAAACTACCCACCAGGCACTGTCCGCG
>NZ_JAPDBP010000058.1:0-777 GCF_027705305.1 Aeromonas sp. QDB17 | reverse complement strand
AGAATACCGGCCTGTCACGCCGGGGGTCGCGGGTTCGAGTCCCGTCCGCTCCGCCACTAAATTGAAAGGCCTTCCCTGACGGGAAGGCCTTTTTGCTTTCTGGCGTCTGGATAAGATCTCAGGAAACAAGAGGCAACCACCAGGGCTGCGACTTGCCACTGGCAACTTGGTCCCGGTCTGTTGTCCCTTGTGCTTGAGCCGGACTTTGTCCGTCTCTGCGTCTGTTATGCCACTAACAAGAAGCCCAGTCGACAGACTGGGCTTCTTTTCGTCTCCACGGTCTCCTCTTCGATCTTCGCAGCAGAAGCATTGCCTTCTTGAGCCGTGAGCTTGCTAGTAATAGACGCAGAGCCAGACGGTTGTCTCGGTCGGATGGGTCCACTCCACCCTGTGCTGAAGGTGCGCCGGGATGTTGATGTAATCCCCCGGCCCCAGATGGACGCGTTCCTGTACCCCGGTATCCGGTGTGATGAAGACCAGGATGGCCTCTCCCTGCACCAGCAATACCCATTCGTGTTCATCCTGATCGAACCACTCTCCGGTAGGGGTCTGCTGCCCCTGGGAGAGAATGCGCTCGATACGAACATTGTTGGTACTGACCAGATCCGCGAACACTTCACTGGGCAGGGGGGAGGGGATCTGGCCAAGCAGGTTGCCTGTGTGCATGGGCTTCTCTCCGGTAGATGGGAACGTGGCTAGCTAATACCAATCAGATTAAAGATGTGATCTAATTGCTCTATTCTGGTTTCACTGTACTCAGTATGTCCGATCCAATCG
>NZ_JAPDBP010000057.1:0-794 GCF_027705305.1 Aeromonas sp. QDB17 | reverse complement strand
TGTGATTCATGACTGGGGTGAAGTCGTAACAAGGTAACCCTAGGGGAACCTGGGGTTGGATCACCTCCTTACCTTAATGATGACGAAGTTGTTGAGTGTTCACACAGATTGCCTTGATTCAAGTTTAGAGACAGTACACGAAGTGGGTCTGTAGCTCAGGTGGTTAGAGCGCACCCCTGATAAGGGTGAGGTCGGTGGTTCGAGTCCACTCAGACCCACCACTTCGATTACGGGGCTATAGCTCAGCTGGGAGAGCGCCTGCTTTGCACGCAGGAGGTCTGCGGTTCGATCCCGCATAGCTCCACCATATCGTACTGTATTTGTCAGAAGACAAAGCCATGAGTTGAACATGTCGTTCAATGTATGCCTTTGACTTCTTTACGAAGTTTGCTCTTTAACAATCTGGAAAGCTGATTTAAAAAGTAGTTCTCAAACATTTGTTACAAGTGCTTTGGAAACTTCTTGGCGAAAACCAAATTTTATTTGGTCCTTGTTGTACAGCAACTTGAATGCCGTTTCGACGACACTTCTTGGGGTTGTATGGTTAAGTGACTAAGCGTACATGGTGGATGCCTTGGCAGTCAGAGGCGATGAAGGACGTACTAACCTGCGATAAGCCGTGAGCAGTCGGTAAGAGACATTACGACTCACGGATTTCCGAATGGGGAAACCCACTTAGCATAAGCTAGGTATCGCTGCGTGAATACATAGCGCAGCGAGGCGAACCGGGAGAACTGAAACATCTAAGTACCCCGAGGAAAAGAAATCAACCGAGATTCCCTCAGTAGCGGCGA
>NZ_JAPDBP010000056.1:0-873 GCF_027705305.1 Aeromonas sp. QDB17 | reverse complement strand
TGTAGTGGTCTAATCATCCCGGACACCGTTTTAGGTGGTACAGTCGCCACCATTATTTGAGGTGTTCAATGACAAGATTACGTCGCTCATTTACTGCCGAGTTCAAGCTGGAAGCCGCATCCCTGGTGCTCGACCAAGGCTATTCAGTCCCCGAAGCCAGCCGTTCACTGGATGTCGGCGAAACCGTGCTGCGTCGATGGGTTCAGCAACTTCAATCAGAACGAAGTGGCGCTACACCTGCTAACCGGGCGCTGACCCCTGAGCAGCAAAAAATTCAGGAGTTGGAAGCCCGCATCAACCGGCTTGAACGCGAAAAGGCCATTCTAAAAAAGGCTACTGCTCTCTTGATGGCGGACGAACTCGAACGTACGCGCTGATAGACCGATTAAGGGAGCAAGCCCCCACCACCCTGGTCTGTTGCGCTTTCGGTATACCAACCGCCTGTTTTTACGACTATCTGGCTCGCAGGCGCACAATTAACCGTGAACGGGTGCAGCAGAGAAGTGAGTTACGGTGTTTGTTCAAAGAGAGTAGAGGCTCAGCTGGCAGCCGGGCCTTGATGTCAATGATGCGGGCACTGGGGCATCAGATTGGTCGGTTCAAGGTGCGTCGCCTGATGAAGGAGGCCGGGCTGGTCTCCAAACAACCGGGAGCTCATCGTTATCAGGTCGCGCGGTCTGAACGACCGGATATTCCCAATCTTCTGGCGCGTGAATTTGATGTCCAGCAACCCAATCAGGTGTGGTGCGGCGACATCACTTACGTATGGGCAGGTGGCCGCTGGCATTACCTGGCCGCGGTGCTCGACCTCCACACCCGACGGGTCGTGGGCTGGGCGATGTCCGGCAGGCCTGATGCTGAGTTGGCCGTGAA
>NZ_JAPDBP010000055.1:0-942 GCF_027705305.1 Aeromonas sp. QDB17 | reverse complement strand
AAAAGTGAGATGAAAATACCGGCATCACTTTACACTCTAATTCTAGCTGCTTCTGGCGAGAGAAAAAGCACGGTCGATAAGCTACTGATGAAACCAGTTCGTGAATTTGAAAAATGCTTAGCTGAGCAGGTAGATGCTGCACAGCAGAAATATCAGATCGAACTGGAATTGTGGAATATAAAGAAAAAAGTGTTAAGGAAGGAATTAGATGAGATGCATAAAAAAGGTGATGAGCAGCCCATTATAATAGAGGCATGGCACACTCACCATTCAAATATGCCTATAGCTCCGGTAGTTAAGAGGATTTTAGCTGAGGATATAACAGTCGCAAAACTGAAGTCGATGTTAGCTGAGAAGAATACGTCATTAGCTCTGGTGTCCGATGAAGCTGGGACACTACTGTCGAGTGACTTGATGAAAGATAATGCATTGTTTAACTCACTATGGTCAGGTCAAACTATACGTGTTGACAGAGCCAATGCCCCTGAAGTTCATATTGAAGGTGCTCGTTTGACTTTGAGCATGCAAATCCAGCCTGATATATATAGAACATTCAGAGATAGTAATGGTGATGCGATGAGAAGCTCTGGATTAGACGCTCGAATTCTACTGTGTGAGCCTGAGTCAGAGATTGGCTATCGTCAAGAAGATAGGGATGATAGCGCATCACTAGATGATAAAATTAAATTAGGTAGATTTAGCTCAAGGATTGATGCATTACTGCAAGAAGGGCTCGAGATGAGAGCACAAGGCAAGGAGCGTCATTGCCTGAATTTAACAGAAAGTGCTAAGAAAATTTGGAATGACAAGTTTAATGACATTGAATACGCAATGAGGCGTGGGGAATATTTGGAGCACTATAAAGATTTTGGTTCAAAGTTTATGGAGCAGGCGTCAAGAATTGCGGCGGCACTTCATGTGTTTAAAAACATAAACTACAGA
>NZ_JAPDBP010000053.1:0-1105 GCF_027705305.1 Aeromonas sp. QDB17 | reverse complement strand
ATACCAATCAGATTAAAGATGTGATCTAATTGCTCTATTCTGGTTTCACTGTACTCAGTATGTCCGATCCAATCGATTTCTTGGCCCTCGCCAAGGCAGAAACCAACGCCAGGAAACGCATGCGATTCCTGGCGTTAGCACACTTTCAAGAAGGTCATTCCAGAACTGACATTGCCCGCTTTCTCAAAGTCAGCCGCACAAGTGTCAACAAATGGGTGAGCAACTTCTTGCTACACGGCGTGGCGGGGCTGGATAGTGTCCGTCCACCAGGCCGACCCGCCAAGCTCGGCGCCGAACAGCTATCCCAGCTTAGCGAATATATCGACCAACAAAGCCGGCTGGCTATCGGGGGACGACTGCAAGGTACTGATATTCAAACGTATATCGAACGAGAGTTTGGTGTGGCCTATGAACTCTCCAATGTCTACCGCCTCCTCAGAGAGCTGGGGTTTTCCTGGATAACCAGTCGCTCACGACATCCGAAGCAGGATGGGCAGGTGCAGGAAGCTTTTAAAAAACTTCCAGCTGGAAACGATCCTTAACATCCCGGGTCATGTTGCGCTTGCCAATGTCGATGTCTGGTTTCAGGACGAAGCCCGGTTTGGTCAACAAAATACGACTACCCGACTGTGGGCCAGGCGTGGCAGTCGCCCCCGAGCTATTCAGCAACAACAATTCGAGTACGTCTATCTCTTCGGTGCCGTCTGCCCTGCAACCGGGACAACGGAAGCCTTGCTCAGTCCTCTGGTAAACCGGGAGGTGATGAAGCAGCACTTGGCACTGATTGCAGCACGAACAAAGCCGGGTCGTCATGCGGTGGTGATCATGGACGGCGCCGGATGGCATACCATGGAATGTGCGGATGACTTCCCCAATCTCAGCCTGATCAAGCTCCCTCCCTATTCTCCCGAACTCAATCCCATTGAACAGGTATGGAGCTGGCTTCGTCAGCATGTGTTGGCTAATCGCAGCTTCAAGGATTACGACGACATCCTTGATGCCTGCACATCGGCCTGGAAGCACTTTATTGCCGATGTGGAGCGGGTGATGTCACTTTGTAGCCGAGATTGGATAAAACTGACCTAATGTTTAATCCGATTGGTAT
>NZ_JAPDBP010000052.1:0-1212 GCF_027705305.1 Aeromonas sp. QDB17 | reverse complement strand
CAGGGCGGGAGCACACTTTGTTGATCTTTTAACCAAAGAATAACTGAGCCCGATAGTCGTCATTCCAGCCGGCTCTTTTTAGCTTGTTTCTCTGACTTCGAGCACCACAATTGCTCTGTTTTACGATATTCAATACGAACCGCCGGAATAGCGCCATATTCTCGACCGCATCCTCCATCGCTATCCTGGAGGCATCCTCGTTGAACACCACATCAAGAATGTAATGCTGGCTGTTCTCGATCCGCCAATGCTGACGAATATAGTGCCCTAGCAACTTGTGCTTGGGGGATAACGAGCTGACATAGTAGGAGGTATCTACCGTTCCTTTTCCGTTGGCGCTGCGGTGACGCTCAACGGCGATGATGCTGCGGATCGTCGGCCATTTCTCTGCTAACTCTGGCGGTAATTTTGCTTTTAATTGAAACACATAGCGTTCTTCCTGGCGGCCATGCCCACTTTCTTTGTGCTCGACGATAATCTTCTCTTTCTGGGCATCAAAGAGTGCCTGGAATTGTGATTGAACGGCTTGATACAACTTCGGTTGGTTCTTCTTTACCTGAACCACCACATGAGCCTTCTTCTCACTGATTTTCTCCAGAGTCTCGCGCTGACAATGCAACGCATCGAGTGTCACAACGGCACCTTTGAGTTCAAGAATGTCCAGCATCTCTTTGACGGTTTCGATTTCCCCCTTCTTGTTCGGGGTTGCCTTCTGGCTTAACACCAGACCATTTTCTGTATCGTAGGCCGTGACCAACTGCAGAGCATCCTTGGCATTTCCCCGAAAGGAGCCGCGTAACACCTTGCCATCAAAGGCAATTATGGGTTTTCCCTGATGAGTGCGCTGTTCATTGACCCAGCACAGCAATGCTTCAAGCAGGGTATCGATGACAATGCAGCGCAGAATGCGAGCAATGGTGTGACGGCGCGGGATGCCATTGGCAAAGGGGCGATGCTGACGGAGCCAATCGAGCTTAGAATCACCATAGGTTTCGATGTCATTCCAGCCCTCGGCACCACTCATGATGGCACTGATGACAAGGAACATGACATCAACCAGGTCATGTTTACGATTGATATCAGAGCGAGTTTCTTCGACAAGGGTAAGGTGTTCAATCAACGTCATAGCGCGTGCCTCCTGCATGGAGACGCGATTAGATCACAGACGATCTGCCTGTTCAAATTTCATTAACAAAGTGCGATCCCGCCCTG
>NZ_JAPDBP010000051.1:0-1213 GCF_027705305.1 Aeromonas sp. QDB17 | reverse complement strand
TGTAATGACCCACTGAAATCCTGCTCAGGTCATAATGAGTGGAGATCACAGACATGAGCATCACGATGGATGAAGAAATCAAACGTTGGACGGCCAAGCGCAAGTCCGCCTTGGTCATGGAAATCATTCAGGGCAAGACCACCGTCGCCGAAGCGGCTCGAGCCTTTGATTTGCCGCCCTCCGAGATTGAAGAATGGGTAGATGACGCCAAACGGGGCATGGAAAACGCCTTACGGGCCAAGCCACTGGATATTCGCGAGCAGTACGAGAAGCAGCTCAAGGAACTCCAGGAAGCTTATGGCGAGGCCATGCTGGAGTTACGCGCCAGAAAAAAGCTGGCCTCCCTGCTGGGCGAGGACGACAGATAGTCGCCGATGTTCAGCAGGGATTACGCGCAGAAGGTATTGATGTCTCCGTCAGCAAGCTCTGCCGCTGGTTTGGCCTGCCGCGTCGTAGTTGGTACTACCGCAGCGTCAAGGCCGCGCCCAAGCTTCAGGAGCATCTGGTCACCCCGATCAAAAACATGATTGAGGAGAACCCATCGTTCGGTTACCGGACGGTTGCAGCCCTGTTGGGGTTCAACAAGAACACGGTACAGCGCATCTTCCAGCTCAAGGGCTGGCAAGTTCGCAAGCGTCCGGTTGGGTTTCGCCCCCGGATCCAGGCCCTGCCTTCGGTGGCCTCAGCGCCCAACCAACGCTGGGCGACGGACCTATGCCGGATCTGGGCTGGTCGCGATGGCTGGTGTTCCTTGGCGCTGGTGATTGATTGCCATACCCGTGAACTACTGGGATGGCATCTCTCGCGCAGTGGTAAATCGAAAACGGCCGAGGCAGCGCTGGAGCAAGCCTTAATTGCTCGCTTCGGCAGCTTGGGACGAGTTGCATCGCCGTTTTTGTTACGTAGCGACAATGGGTTGGTGTTTACCAGCCGCAACTACACAGCACTGGTGAAGAGCTATGGGTTGCAGCAGGAGTTCATCACGCCGTACACGCCGGAACAAAACGGCATGGTCGAGCGGGTGATCAGAACGCTCAAGGAGCAGTGTGCCCATCGGCAGAGGTTCGAGACCTTGCAGCATGCCAGTCGGGTGATTGGCGACTGGATCCAGTTTTACAACCAGAAGCGTCCTCACCAGGCGCTAAAGATGAAAACACCGGCGCAGGCCTATGCCGAAGCCGCTTAGTTGTGCAGGAACGGCTGGGTCATTACA
>NZ_JAPDBP010000050.1:0-1226 GCF_027705305.1 Aeromonas sp. QDB17 | reverse complement strand
GCGACGCAGCTTTTGGCTGCTGCGGGAGTGGCATTCTACTCAACCGCCTTCTCGAGTCAAGCCTTATTTTCAAAGGCGTTTCGAGGCTACCGACCGGCTTGTTTGCGTTACCGCTTGCCCTGTCGATGGAGGCGCATTATAGGGAGCGAATTCGTTCTGGCAAGAGGATAATTGCAAAAAGATGGCTTTCACCGTTCAACCGCTCACAAAGCCACCAAAAAGCATTTTAATCCAGCGAAATCAGCCTGTGACAGGCGCTGCAACGGCAAAATCATGCAGGTTGTCGTAGATGGCATCGGCCAGCTCAATCCCCGCATCAGTAATCGGCTTGCCTGTTCTGACCATTATCTTGTGACCGACCTTGGCATTGATGGCGGCTTTCAGGTCCGAAGGTTTGTCACCCACCATATAAGAGCGGTCCATGTCGATGCCCAACTCTTGCTGCGCCAACAGCAGCATGCCGGGTTCCGGTTTGCGGCAGTCGCAAGGGGCGCCGTGATCCGGGTGATGGGGGCAGAAGTAGATACCATCGAGATCCACATCCCGATCGGCCAATGACCAATCCATCCACTCGGTCAGGTTCATGAAGTCATCTTCCGTGAAGTAACCGCGGGCGATACCGGATTGGTTGGTCACCACGACCAGCAAATAGCCTTTTTTCTTCAGCAATTGCATGGCCTCAATCACCCCGGGCAGAAAATGGAAGTCATCAACCTGGCTGACATAACCCGTGTCTTTGTTGATGACACCATCGCGATCCAGAAAAATGGCGGGTTTACTCACAGCAGCTACCTCTATAGATGATTTCGCAAAAGTATCTCACAGGCCAATTAAAGCCCCAAAAGTAAAAGGGGTGGCCGAAGCCACCCCTTTCATGTGTGCATATAAAGTATCGATTAAGCGATAACTTTAGCTACAACACCAGCACCTACGGTACGGCCACCTTCACGGATGGCGAAACGCAGGCCGTCGTCCATCGCGATCGGCGCAATCAGGGTAACAACCATCTTGATGTTGTCGCCCGGCATGACCATCTCTACGCCTTCCGGCAGCTCGATGGTACCGGTCACGTCGGTAGTACGGAAGTAGAACTGCGGACGGTAGCCCTTGAAGAACGGGGTGTGACGACCACCTTCTTCCTTGGACAGCACGTACACTTCGGATTCGAACTTGGTGTGCGGCTTGATGGTGCCCGGCTTGGCCAGTACCTGACCACGCTCTACGTC
>NZ_JAPDBP010000049.1:0-1262 GCF_027705305.1 Aeromonas sp. QDB17 | reverse complement strand
CTCAGAGATCCCCTCATTTTTAGAGACTCAAATAATTCCAAGTGTGCGGGTATATAAGCGGTGTTGCTTCAGGTAGTAGATAAATTTATCCATCAACAAGACCGCATTGGCTTCTTTCATTTTAGGCAGCAACTGGTAATAGATGACCCCTTGCCGAAAGAACGAATAGGTTCGGCTCTTGCTGGTATTGACCTTGATCGTTCTCTCTAGACCGACACTGTCTCCAGCCTTACCCAGCAGCGTCAGCAAGACGATGGCCAAGGCACTGAACAAAAACAGTCGGTCACGCCGGACCGGATTACTGATGTGCACATCTCCCATACCCATGCCGAATTTGTAATCTTTGATATCCCGAAAACTGGTCTCGATACCCCAGCGCTGGCCGTATAGTTGCAACGCCTTGGCGGCACTCAGATCGGTCCGGTTACTGGCCAGAAACCACGCGTCTTTCATGCCACTCTTGTGACAACAATAGACCCGCTCGACAGGCTGTCGTTGCCCAGTGAGCTCCACCTCCTTGAGGGTTCGGGTGCGCCCGGTCGGCGTTAGCCAGTCGCGGGCGGGAACCTGCTCTCCACCAGAGTAACCAACCAAAATATTTCCTTTAAATCTAATGATATAGGCAAAGCCTAGCTCTTGTTCCAGGCGCTCGAACAGCTCCATGTAACCAAACCCACGGTCAGCGACTACCGTCACGAAGATACCTTCTGGCAGGGTCTGCTTGAGTTTGGTGAGCAGCTCTTTCTCATGGGCATTGCGTTGCCCTTTGAGCAACGATTTTCGATGGGTTTTCCACAGCAGCGGAGTACTGCGGCCATGGTTGGTTTGCAGGCTGATAACCAAGGTGCTGTGATCATCGGCATCGAATTCGGTCCAGTCCATGGATACCACGATCTCGGTGCGTTCACCGACCACATAGGGAACCCAATCGTCAAAGAGGCTCCAGACGTTGAGCTTGGTGTTAGTGAGCAGGCGGTCCACCTGTTTCACCGCATGTTTGCGCTCGAGACCATTGGCCAAGGAGAGACCATTCCCGATGGCGTGGATGGCCAGCGAACCGGATTCGATAACCCCGAGGGTTGCATTGGCCAGGGAAAGAACACGCTTGGCATGCATGTCCTGTCCAAATATCTCGTTGATGTGGTTGAGGATTAGATCGTGGTTAAACATGGCGATTATCTGTCGGGTATTAGCTGGTCAAGGATGGCGATCATACCTCAGAAGCCGCGCCACGCCTCGCTCATACGAGGGGATGGTTAAGG
>NZ_JAPDBP010000048.1:0-1344 GCF_027705305.1 Aeromonas sp. QDB17 | reverse complement strand
GAGGCGAACCGGGAGAACTGAAACATCTAAGTACCCCGAGGAAAAGAAATCAACCGAGATTCCCTCAGTAGCGGCGAGCGAACGGGGATTAGCCCTTAAGCATCTTGGAAGTTAGTGGAACGGTCCTGGAAAGGCCGGCGATACAGGGTGATAGCCCCGTACACGAAAACAACCTTGATGTGAAATCGAGTAGGGCGGGACACGTGACATCCTGTCTGAATATGGGGGGACCATCCTCCAAGGCTAAATACTCCTGACTGACCGATAGTGAACCAGTACCGTGAGGGAAAGGCGAAAAGAACCCCTGTGAGGGGAGTGAAATAGAACCTGAAACCGTGTACGTACAAGCAGTGGGAGCCCTTCGGGGTGACTGCGTACCTTTTGTATAATGGGTCAGCGACTTACATTTTGTAGCGAGGTTAACCGTATAGGGGAGCCGTAGGGAAACCGAGTCTTAACTGGGCGTCTAGTTGCAAGGTGTAGACCCGAAACCGGGTGATCTAGCCATGGGCAGGTTGAAGGTTGAGTAACATCAACTGGAGGACCGAACCCACTAACGTTGCAAAGTTAGGGGATGACCTGTGGCTGGGGGTGAAAGGCCAATCAAACTCGGAGATAGCTGGTTCTCCCCGAAAGCTATTTAGGTAGCGCCTCGGACGAATACTACTGGGGGTAGAGCACTGTTTGGGCTAGGGGGTCATCCCGACTTACCAACCCCATGCAAACTCCGAATACCAGTAAGTACTATCCGGGAGACACACGGCGGGTGCTAACGTCCGTCGTGAAGAGGGAAACAACCCAGACCGCCGGCTAAGGTCCCAAAGTTCTGGTTAAGTGGGAAACGATGTGGGAAGGCTCAGACAGCTAGGATGTTGGCTTAGAAGCAGCCATCATTTAAAGAAAGCGTAATAGCTCACTAGTCGAGTCGGCCTGCGCGGAAGATGTAACGGGGCTCAAACCAGGCACCGAAGCCGCGGATTCACGCTAAGCGTGAGTGGTAGGGGAGCGTTCTGTAAGTCTGCGAAGGTGTGTCGAGAGGCATGCTGGAGATATCAGAAGTGCGAATGCTGACGTAAGTAACGATAAAGGGGGTGAAAAGCCTCCTCGCCGGAAGACCAAGGGTTCCTGTCCAACGTTAATCGGGGCAGGGTGAGTCGACCCCTAAGGTGAGGCCGAAAGGCGTAATCGATGGGAAGCAGGTTAATATTCCTGCACGACTTGTAATTGCGATGGGGGGACGGAGAAGGCTAGGTGGGCCAGGCGACGGTTGTCCTGGTGAAAGTGCGTAGGTGGTGTTTCTAGGCAAATCCGGAGACACAACACTGAGACACGAGACGAACGCAC
>NZ_JAPDBP010000047.1:2765-4279 GCF_027705305.1 Aeromonas sp. QDB17 | reverse complement strand
TCGTCCTTCTCAGGCACCCATTTCCCCTCTTTCTGTACCAGCCTGCCGATACAGATCCGCCCGATCACGGGTGGGGTAATCGCCAGTCCTTTGATCATGGTGTGTGTCTCCTGGCCGCGTGAGCTGCCTGAATGGTGAAACGGCGTGAGCCGGGCACCGGTTTGACGTAGTGGCTGAGCAGGTCGGGATGATCCTGCCCGAGCCGTTCCAAGTCCGGGGCCAGCCGATCCTTGCTGCGTTTCCAAGTGATCTTGCCGTCGGCAAAGAGTCCTGCCGTAGCCTCTCCCAGCGTGGCCTGTAGCCGCTGCTTGATCTGTGATTCGCGTAGCTCCACTTCCTCCTTGTGTTCGCGCAGATGCAGCAACTCCCCGAACAGCTGGTTGAACTCGGGTGAATCGGAGAGATCGACGGTTTCCCCGTCATCGCGGGGGAAGAGCCAAGCCAGCGCCGAGCCTGCATCTTCGGAGCCATCGGGCTCGGGCTGCTGGTCGTGGGTGACCTGATGCCAGAATTGCGCTTCCCGCTCGGTGAGATCCCGGATCTTTTCCTCGTCGCGTTCGATGCGGTAAATCCGAAAATCTTGACCACCGATTAGTACCGCCACTTCCGCCCAGGCATGACCGGTGACGGCGAGCTGATGCAGTACCTGACACTGGTAGGCGACCGGTACGCCCTCCTCCCATTGGGGGGCACTGTGATAGCTGGCAGTCTTGATTTCGAGGATGCCGGGGCCGTCGGGGTGGCCCACCACCTCCCGGTCGAGATTGGCGAGCATAAACAGGTGCTCGGGGTGCTGTAGTACCGCATTGACCCGGCGCACCCGATAACCGGTGCGCTTGGCGTAGACCTGCGCCAACACCGGTTCGAGCTCGATACCCCACAGCACAGCTTCTTTGTGGGAGATATCTTCCGGCTCCTTACGCCCGGTCTTTTCCAGCCACAGTGACAGCGGGCATTTATAGGGTGAGAGGCCCACCGCAACGGCGGCATCGGATGAACCTAGCCCAAGCTTGCGGATCGCCAACCACTGCTTGCGAGAGAGGTCGGTGGTGGAGGCTAAGCGAATAGCCTGACCGTATTTGGCTTTTGCTTTCATCATTACTCCTTGTCAGCGGCATAAACGTCCCCGCCCGGCCTGATGGCTGGGTAGGGGTCTATGACGGGTAAATGAAATAAATCGGTAGAGCGGGGATTACTGCAGCAGAGTAAGGGCCTGATTGAGGGCCTGAGACTTTAGCTGAGCACCCTGACCAAACCAGGCAGAGTCCAGGCGATAGTCCTGACTTCGGGCACGGCGATGATGGTCCACATATTCCGTCACCGCATTGACCAGCCCCCAGGCGGTATTCTGGGAGCTGGCCAACTCCGAGCCCATACCGGCGCCTTGATATAGCTCGTGGAGCTGTTGGACTGGTCGGGTGAGGATAATTTGATTGTCGGCATCCAATGGCTGGTCCAGCAGGACGCTAAAGAAACGTAGCGCCTCTTCTGGGGCAACAGGACGGGCAGCCAAT
>NZ_JAPDBP010000047.1:0-2672 GCF_027705305.1 Aeromonas sp. QDB17 | reverse complement strand
TGATTGTCGGCATCCAATGGCTGGTCCAGCAGGACGCTAAAGAAACGTAGCGCCTCTTCTGGGGCAACAGGACGGGCAGCCAATGCTTTGGTCTGGGTTTTGAATTCATCCCAATGAGCAAGTCCCAACCCTAATTCCTCTTTGACAATAGCCGGGTCAAATGTCGTCGAGTGAGAGACTTTGACTGCCCCAGTGCTATTACGCAACGCCATCTGCAGGGTGTTATTACAGACCACTCGCAATGAGGTAAATTGCGCCGTGGTGCAGAGCGTGCCGTCGCAGCTGGTTGCCAGCAGCAGATAGGACTTCACCAAGTCATTGCCTTTGAGTTTCAAGTCTTGGCCGGTACGGGCCAGCGCCCACAATTTACGGCCGCCCTTAAGTGAGCCAGCGGTTTCTAATTCAAAGCCGCCGATTTCCACTAAATCCTGATAGAAGTGCAGCACCTCATGGGGCTGTACCACGTTATAGCGTTGGGAGACGACCGACAGGGGTTCGAGCGTGTCGGATCGGTAAAGCACCTTGCTGTCTTTATAGGGGCGAATATGCAAGGCATCGGTAGCAACGTTAAACATCACATTGCTCTGCTCGATGGTCCAGTCCATTCCGGCAGCTTTAAGCCAGATCTCCAAGGATTGTCGTGGGGGTAAGATATTTCCGAGGCCGTGCCAGGGTGTTTGGCCAGTGTAGGCCATGGTATCGATGAGATGAGCCATATATCAATCTCCAATGAAAAAGGGGCTGGCAAAGCAGCTCCAGAGGTAGGTTCATAGAGAGAATATATATCTGAAATTTATTTGATTGAAGGTAATCGGAATGCAAGGTGACAGCACAGCACCATAAAATCAGACGGTGCTATATGAAAATGCCGGACGGCCGCCAGTAATGTTTTGGGGTTCATTTGCAGCTGATATTTTTGATATTCCAGATATTTTTGATATTCGTATCTGAAAGTATCTGGAGGGGCATGCTTGATGGGGTGCAGGGACTTTGACATCAGAGGGAGGAGAAGCGACCAGCGTACCAAGATCAACGCTGTTAGGTCGTGGTGGCACGAAAGTGCATTAACCTACGCTTTGGCAACTTGCTCCACTCCTGAAAACAATACTCTACAATATAAATATATACAATCTATTCTCGCAGGTATATTTGGCATTGATGTGCATCAAGATGTGCTCATTCATTAGGCTAAGGGTGATGATACCTGAACAGTGATTGCACAACTTTAGTTTTTTTACCCAACTCAATGATGTTTTCAACATCATCTCCAGGGGCAGATAAAAACATCATGATAGCTGAATGGTCCAAAAGGCAAACGCCGAGAGAAGAACCTGTAATACAATGAATTAGATTTTTAGATAAATCATCTGATAAGACGAATCCTGCTTCAATTAATTCTTCTACAAATGATGTATGTTCTACATCTGTGTTGATTTTATCTAGTCCAGTCAATATTTTCCCTGAGATTTCATTAAGTTTATCAAGTAGGCCGTGGTTAATAAATTCGGAGAAGTGATTAAGATTTAAACCATTATTTATAGATGTTTGTCTTGAATGTGCAACTTTTTCCTGAACGTGCGAAGTTGTGTGTCGTGCAATGGTATAATTATAAGCGTAGATAGCTTGTGCTATGATCGTATTATACGTATTTCCGCCAGATATAATAGAGTGTTTTATATATTCATCTTTAGAAAGCCATGAGTCATTGCTGTTTCCTATAACGTGCTGAGATGCACGTGTAGGGACAAAAACGATGCCTTGATGGTTTATAATGTCATTAACCTGTTGCATTAAAGAACCATTCTTAATCGCCTTCCACTTTAAATTGTACATTAATCCAATTTTTAGCACAGCTAGCGCATGTTTAATAAACCCGAATGTAGATAGATTTTCTCTATCTACACTATCGATTATGTCTAAAGCCATTGTTGGATTTTTATTTTTAATGCAGTTAAGAGCTTCTATTAGTATAGTGTATTGAGTGAAATATTTTTGGTATTGATTGGTCTTTTGTTTCGTTAGCGTGTTGATTTTGGTGACATTGTTTTTGTTAAATTCAGCCACTCTCTGATTGTAGTCCTTCGCTTTAACCGCTTGATAGGCAAGGATGTTTGAGCTGTAAGTTAAGTGGTTAGCAATAGGTGGCAGAGATACCATATTTGATAGATAAATTAATTGTTCTTCAAGTTGATATAATTGCTTGTCGTTGTCAAATCGATACACTGCTGGGGTTTCAAAAAATGAAATAATTATTTCAACGATCTCATCTAAGTACAGAGTTTTACGTTCATTCAAATTAAGATGCAATGATGTATAAGCAGCAGGTATACCTATTATTGCCCCTCCAATGTGTGCTTTTTCATTTTTAAGGTCAAGTAAAGTGTAGATGTATTGTGCAAGCAGGTTAAGTGTTTTGTTGTCTAGGGTAAGCTTCCTATAGGTGCTATAAAAATGGCCAAACATACCTGTTTTGTTATCTATATCTTGGAGGATGATTATAGCGGTGTAAGCAGCGGCTATAGGTCTAATGCTAAAAACAGAATTATCAACCTTTGCAGCAGAAAATTTGTGGTTGCAAATTTTAATGATTTGATTCAATTTTGTACAGGTTTGATTTTTTGATCCTGTTAAATAATAAAGGTATTTTAATAAGTCATTAATTAACGACTTAT
>NZ_JAPDBP010000046.1:0-6796 GCF_027705305.1 Aeromonas sp. QDB17 | reverse complement strand
AACCTTCGAAGGCAGAGCCGTCAGATTTACAGTCTGATCCCTTTGGCCGCTCGGGAACCCCTCCCCAAGTGCGAGGCCGCATACTACCAGATCCGGCAAGGTTGTGAACCCCTTGGCCGCATTCTGACGACAAAAAAGTGTCAAGTGGTCATTTTTTGATATGTTTCGCTCAAAATTCACACTTTTCAATGACTTTTATGTCGCTGCCGAAACGGCGAGGGGGCGTAGGGGGCTGGCAGCCAGGAGCCCCGGGGCTCCTGGCGGATCATGGGGAGCGGGCGCTCGCTCAGGCGTGGGCGGGGCGGGCCTGCTGGCAACCCTGCACCGCATGGGCGATGAGTTCGAGGGCGCTCTGCTCGCAGGGGGGCAGCACCTCGTCGCAATTCGCGATCGGGGTGACGCGATCTCCCCATTTGATGAGGGCGGCGCCCCAGGTTAGCCCGGCCCCGAAGGCGGCGGTCAGCAGGTAGCTGTTCGGCTTGACCCGACCCTGCTCCAGCGCCTCGCACAGGGCGATGGGCACGGTGGCGGCGGAGGTGTTGCCGTACTGCTCTATGTTGACCATCACCTTCTCCATGGGGGCGTTCATCCGCTTGGCCAGGGTCTCGATGATGCGCACGTTCGCCTGGTGCGGCACGATGAGGTCGACCTGCTCGGGGGCGATGCCCGCCTGGGCCAGTACGGTGCCGGTGGCTTCGCCCATGCCGCGCACGGCGCGCTTGAAGATCTCCTGCCCCTCGAAGTTGAAGGTGAAGAGGCCGTCAATGTCGGCGAAACGCACCCGATCCGTACCGAAATTCGGCACGTGCAGTATCTCCCGCGCTTCGCTGTCACAACCGAGCTTGCTGGCAATCAGGCCGCTCTCCTGCTTGCTCGCCTCGATGATGACGGCGCCGGCGCCATCCCCGAACAGCACGGCGGTGTCGCGCTTGGCCCAGTCCAGCAACTGGGTCAATCGCTCGGCACCGATCACCAGCACCCTTTGCATCATGCCGGTCTGCACCAAGGAGGTGGCGACCGAGAGGGCATAGACGAAGCCGGTGCAGGCGGCGTTGAGGTCGAACACCGCCGCCTTGTGGGCGCCGAGGGCCTGCTGCACGGCAGAGGCACCATTGGGGACCAGCGTGCCCGGGGTGGCGGTCGCGAGGATGATGCCATCGAGGGCGGCGGCGTCCAGGCCTGCGCACGCCAGGGCGCGACGGGCGGCCAGGGTGGCGAGCGCCTGGGTGCTGACATGGGAGACACGGCGGGCCTTGATGCCGGTGCGCGGGTAGATCCACTCGTCCGAGGTATCCATGATGGTGCCGAGGTCATCGTTGGTCAGCGAGGCGGGGGGCAGGCATTTTCCCCACCCGGTGATAGTGGCGTATGTCATCTTGTCGTCGCTTGTCGTGATGGCCGCCCTGGGGCGGAAAGTGGCGAAATTATGCCGCACGGGGCGTTCACTGTCATCCTGCGGCCCCTCCAGTGTAAGGGGAGTGGGGGGAGCAAGACCGTGATTTTGCTTAAATTTCCGCTTCTCCTTGCCGTAAGATGAAGGCCCGATCCCGGCGACCCCTTCCCGAGGTGACTCCTGTGCACAAAGCGAATCTCAATCTCTTGCCCACCCTCAAGGTGCTGCTGGAGACCCGCAATATCAGCCGGGCGGCGGAGCTGCTGAACCTGAGTCAGCCCTCCATCAGCAAGCAGCTCGGCCAGCTTCGCAGCGAGTTTGGCGACGAGCTGCTGGTGCGGGAAGGGCAGCGCTGGCTGCTGACCCCGCGGGCCGAGGCCCTGGCGGCCCAGCTTGCCGATTCCCTCGGTGCCCTGGAGCGGCTCTACGAGGCGCCGGAATTTGCCCCCGAGCGCTGCGAGCGGGTGTTTCGGCTCGCCTCCTCCGACTACGTGGCCCAGCACATCCTGCCGGACATCTGTGCTGCCCTGGCGAGGGCCGCCCCCCGGGCGGCACTGGAGTACAGCCTGTGGGACAAGCGCCTGTTGCCCCAGCTCTGGCAATCGGAGCTGGACATGGTCTCCACCATCACGGAGCTGGTGCCGGACCAGATCCGCGGCCTGCATCAGGGGGAGGACAGGCTGGTGGTGCTGATGGGGCGCCATCACCCGCTCTCTGGCATGGCGCTCAGCCTGGAGGATTACCTTGCATGGCCCCACCTGCAGGTGAGCGGGGGCGGGGACAAGGACAGCCCGGTGGAGCAGGTGCTGGCCCCCCGCGGGCTCTCCCGCCGCTGGTTTGCCCGGGTGCCCTTCTTCCAGGCAGCGGTGGAGGTGTTGCTGCGCACAGACTGTCTGATGACCACCCCGGCCCATATCGCCTGGCAGCTCTCCCGGGAACATGCCCTGAGTTTTTGCGATCTCCCCTTCGCCACCCGGGTCCAGCAGTATCATCTGCTGTGGCACCAGCGCCACCACCTGGATCCGGCTCACCGCTGGTTTCGCGAGCTGGCCTATCCCTTCCTGCGGGATCACCTGCAATTCACCCTGGGGGAGAGTCGCAAGCAGTTGGCTGGAGGGTCGCAGGCGAGCCGCTGATGGCAGCGGGTTGTGCCACTCTATAGCCACTGGCTATGGACTCTATTCATAACTTTCACTTCTGGCATAGCGAGCCACCCCCTACCCTGATCCCGGGTGACAACAATCGACACGAAGGAAGAGAAGGTATGGAGCTGACGAGTTGGCTGGCGCTGGCCGCCATTTGCGTGATGGGGGCCATCAGCCCGGGGCCGAGCCTGGCACTGATCATCCGCAATACGGTGCAGGGAGGGCAGGGCCACGGGGTCGCCACGGCGCTGGGACACGGCCTGGGAGTCGGCATCTATGCGCTGATCACGGCCCTCGGCCTCGCCATCCTGATCACCCAGACCCCGCTGCTGTTCGATCTCATCCGCTACGGCGGCGCGGCGTTCCTCGCCTGGCTCGGGATCAAGGCGTTGCTGGCCAGGCCCGCAGGGGGTGAGGCAGGCAAGGAGGAGGGGCACCCGCCACGGGGACGTCAAGGGGCGTTCGAGGGCTTTATGGTGGCCTTCTTGAACCCCCAGCTCGCCATCTTCTTTATCGCCCTGTTCAGCCAGTTCGTGCACGCCGACACCGGCTGGCGTGAGGGGGGCATCATGATGCTGACCGCAGGCGGCATCGATGCGCTCTGGTATGTGCTGGTGGCCCTGGTGCTCTCTCGCGGGCCCGTACTCGCCTGGCTCAAGGCCAAATCCACCGTGATCGACAAGGTGAGCGGCCTGGTGCTGCTGGGGCTGGCCCTCAAGGTCGTGATCTAGCTCCGCGTCGGGTGCCAGCGTAGTCGGCACTCTCTCAGGGCCGGGGGATGAGGGGGCCGCCAGATGTCCTTGTTCCGGGTCAATCCTGCATTCTGCGGTGATCTTAAGCGGGATCAAGGCGGGGGGCGGGGAGTCTGGCTAGAGTGGCGGCCATTTGCAGCCCTTCGAACCGGACGTTATGCGCGATCAGAACCATCACAACCGCCTGGAGTTGCTGGCCCCGGCCAAGAACCTCGCCTATGGCATCGAGGCCATCAACCACGGCGCTGATGCCGTCTACATGGGGGGCCCCGCCTTCGGTGCCCGCAGCGCAGCGGGCAACAGCCTCGAGGACATCGAGGCGCTGGCCCGCCATGCTCACCGCTTCGGCGCCCAGGTCTTCGTCGCCTTCAATACCCTGCTGCACGACCACGAGCTGGAGCAGGCCCGGCGCCTGACCCATCAGATCTACGAGGCAGGCGCCGATGCGCTGATCGTGCAGGACATGGGGCTGCTGGCGCTCGATTTGCCCCCCATCGCGCTGCACGCCAGCACCCAGACCGACAACCGCACCCCGGAAAAGGTGAAGTTTCTGCAGGACGTGGGCTTCTCCCAGGTGGTGCTGGCCCGCGAGCTCTCCCTTGCGCAGATCCGCGAGATAAGCGCCGCCACGAGCGTGCAGCTGGAGTTCTTCATCCACGGCGCCCTGTGTGTCTCCTACAGCGGCCAGTGCAACATCAGCCACGCCCGCACCGGCCGCAGCGCGAATCGCGGCGAGTGCGCCCAGCTCTGTCGGCTGCCCTGTTCCCTGCAAACGCCAGGGGGGGAGGTGCTGGTGGAAAACAGCCACCTGCTCTCCTTGAAAGACATGGATCAGACCGACAACCTGGAGGCGCTGATCGCCGCAGGGATCCGCTCTTTCAAGATTGAAGGGCGCCTCAAGGGGCTCGACTACGTCAAGAACGTCACTGCCTGGTATCGTCAGAAGCTGGACACCATCCTGGAGCGCCGCCCCGATCTGGTGGCCGCTTCCGCCGGTCGTTGCAGCTACACCTTTACGCCGGATCCCAAGAAGAGTTTCAACCGGGGCAGCACCGACTACTTCCTCCATGGCCGACAGCCAGGCATCGACTCGCCGCGCAGCCCGAAATACGTAGGGGAGCCGCTCGGGCGCGTCACCAGCGTGACCCGCGATGGCATCGAGATCGACGGCCAGGCCGTTGCCCTCAACAACGGCGATGGCCTCGGCTTCTTCAAGCCGGGGGGCGAGCTGGTGGGGATGCGCCTCAATAAAGTGGAGGAGAAGGCACAGAGCAAGCGGTTACTCCTGTCGGAACCCATGCCCGGTCTCAAGGTGGGCACCGAGATCTTTCGCAACCACGATCAGGCCTTCAGCAAGCAGCTCGAAAAGGGGAGCGCGGATCGCCGCATCCGGGTCGATATGCGGCTATCGGAGTGCGACGAGGGACTGCGGCTTGAACTTGTGGACGAGCAGGGCATTGGCGCCGCCGTCACGCTCCCCTGCGACCAGCAGCCGGCCGACAACCCGGAACGGGCGCTGCAACAGGCCAGGGATCAGCTCGGCAAACTCGGCAACACCCTGTTTGTGGCTCGCCAGATTGAGTTGGCATTCACTCGCCCGCTATTTATTGCGGCTTCACAGCTTAACGGCTTGCGCCGGGACGGCATTGCCGCCTTGGAGGCGGCCCGTCTGGCAGCCTACCGGCGACCCGAGCGGCGCATTCCCCTGCGAGGCGCCGTTTATCCCCAGCATCGGCTCTCCTACCTCGGCAACGTGCTGAACAGCGCGGCGGAGCAGTTCTTTCGCGAACACGGGGTGGGGAGCATCGCCCCAGCGTATGAGGCGAACAAGGAGGAGCGGGAAGTGGTGCTGATGACAACGAAGCACTGCATCCGCTACAGCCAGCAGATCTGCCCCAAGGAGGTGCCCGGTCTCAAGGCCGAGCCCCTGGAGCTCAAGATGGGCAAGGAGAGTTTCCGCCTGCGCTTTGACTGCCACCGCTGCGAGATGCAGGTGATGGGCAGCCTGAAGAGGGGATGATTGCCCGTGTGGGCATGGGGCTGGAGCGGATTTGATGGCAGTATGGGGCGCGGCCTAGTCACGGATATCCCGTGGTGAGGCGCCTTCCGCCAGCCTTCTTCTGACAAAGGATCCGTCATGAACATCCATGCACTGCCGTTTTGCACCACGAACTGGGCCGAGGTCCCGCCGACCGAACACAAGGGAGAGCGCGGCGTCGCCCGCTGGCACACCCGGCAGTTCGGGGAGCTGCGGGTGCGAATGGTGGAGTACTCCCCCGGGTATCTGGCGGATCACTGGTGCAGCAAGGGCCATGTGCTGCTCTGCCTCGAAGGGGAGCTGCACACCGAGTTGCAGGATGGCCGCGTCTTCACCCTGACGCCGGGCATGAGCTACCAGGTGGCGGACAACGCCGAACCCCATCGCTCCTACACCGAACTGGGCGCTCGCCTCTTTATCGTCGACTGAGCCGTCCTCTTTCCCGCTTTCCCCTTGCGCTTCAGGAACTTGCCATGCTTGAACTCAGACCCAACTGCGAGTGCTGTGACCGGGATCTGCCCGCCGACACGGCGACGGCCTACATCTGCTCCTTCGAGTGCACCTTCTGCGCCGAGTGCAACGATCAGTATCTGCACCTGACCTGCCCCAACTGTGGCGGCGAGCTGGTCAGGCGCCCGCGCCGCCCGGCGGCCAAGCTGGTGAACAACCCCGCCTCCCTCCAGCGTGTCTTCAATCCGGCTCTGAAAGCGGCGCTGGGCAAGGGGGGCTAGGGCCCTCCCTTCATGGGAAGGGCTGGGCTGGCAACTGGCTCGCCCCTGTGGCTCTTGACCTTCTCCCGGCGGCAGCCCCTATCAAGGGGCTCACACCAAAGGAGCAAAAGATGACGGAGCGATTCGAAGGAGAAGGGGCGAAGGCCTATGACAGCCGCATCCCCCTGCTGGTGCCAGGCTACGAGCTGCTGCACCAGCTTTGTGCCTCCCGGCTGATGGCCGAGCTGGGCCAGCAGGCCCGGGTGCTGCTGGTGGGGGTGGGCACGGGCAGCGAGTTGCTGCTGCTTGGCCGTCTCTGCCCCCGCTGGACCTTTGTGGCCCAGGATATCTCGGCGGACATGCTGGCCCAGGCCAGGATGCGGGCCGAGCAGGCGGGCATGGGGGAGAGGGTGTGCTGGCGCCTGGGCGCATTTCCTGTGGTGAATAAGCCTTGCGATGGTGCATTCTGTCTGCTGGTGCTGCATTTTCTGGCGCAAAATGCCAAAGCCGCGCTATTGGGTGATATTTATCGCCAGCTCAATCCTGGCGCTCCCCTGCTGCTGGCGGATCTGATGGCGCCAACGGACCCGCTTGAGCGCAAGGCCATGGGGTTGCAAGCCGCCCTCGCCGGTCTGCCGCTTCCTGCCTGCGAGCAGATGGTGCGCCGCCTCGGGGAGGATTTCATACCAATCAGATTAAAGATGTGATCTAATTGCTCTATTCTGGTTTCACTGTACTCAGTATGTCCGATCCAATCG
>NZ_JAPDBP010000045.1:0-7843 GCF_027705305.1 Aeromonas sp. QDB17 | reverse complement strand
CTACCTGAAGCAACACCGCTTATATACCCGCACACTTGGAATTATTTGAGTCTCTAAAAATGAGGGGATCTCTGAGACTGGAAACACGATTTTCGCAAACACCAAGCTCCCACTGACCAAGTGGTTTCTGGCAATGCACCTGTTGTCACAAACCAAAACAGGCTTGTCAGCGATGGAGCTAAAGCGCCAGTTGGGCGTCAAATATGACACCGCCTGGATGCTCAAGCACAAGCTGCTGCAAGCCATGAAAGAGTCCGATGACAAGCAGCCCATCAGCGGCATCATTCAGCTCGATGATGTCTACTGGGGTGGCGAGCGCCGTGGTGGCAAACGGGGTCGGGGCGCGGCAGGCAAGACGCCGTTTGTGGCAGCAGTGGCCCTGAACAAGGAAGGACATCCAATCAAGATGCGGATGACGGTGGTCGATGGTTTCAAAACCAAGTCCGTTGCTGATTGGGCAAAACGGCATATTGCCAGTGGTAGCGCGGTGATATCCGATGGATTGGCCTGTTTCAAAGCGGTCAAGGAGGCCAATTGTGAGCACCTGGGTGTTGTCACCGGGGGCAACCTGGACTGGCTGGATCATCCGGCATTCAACTGGGTAAACACGATGATAGGAAATGTGAAAAACTCGCTGCGGGGCAGTTGCCATACGCTCGGAGCGAAGCATTTACCAAGGCATCTTGCGGAATACTGCTTCCGGTTTAATCATCGTTTTGACCTCAAGAGCATGTTGGTTGAATTGGGGCATGCAGTCGTGGCAAGCCCTCCGATGCCATATCGGCTCTTGAAGCTGGCTGAGGGTCATGGGTAATCAGGTAAGCCTATATAGCAGCATCAAAACGTCAATGTATCTGTAAGCCTACACGAACTCAGATATCTGGTTGGGTTTCGGATAACAGGAGCAAGGAGGGTGGTTCGTCTTTTGGTCGAGCGAGCTCGGTTCGCAAAAAAAGGGAGAAGGACCTCTCTGAGGCAAGGTTGTTGTGATATCCAAGTTTTCTTCATGATCATAAAATCAGCCTGAAATCAACATGAAATAATCTATTTTTCTATCCTAAATCAACGAAAAATCGCCACTTTACATCGTAAAATCTACACAGTAATCTGCATTTCAGTGAGTAGGGTCCCCCTCCCTCACGATATGGTTCGCCCAGCAAGAGACTCTTATGGGCTAGATTGCAAGTTTGATCGACGGTGAGGTTCAGATGACAAAAATGACGTGGCATCCTAAAAAGGAGGAAAGAGAAATTGTCTTTCTTTACCATAAATTTTTTAATAGGGGTGATCGGTTACGTAAAGGCAATGCAATGCCAGGGATAGAAGATATGGCAAGCAAGCTGGAGTCATTTATATATGATGTCGTTGATAGAGAATCATGTCGTCAAGATCTTCTAGATGAATTAAAAAAATTAAACAAGATAGTGAATTATTCTGAATGTAGAGATCCTGAATTGGTAAAGATAATGATGCAGGATGTTTTCCGAGAACATTGTTTGAGCGCAGAGAGATTTGACTGGATTGCTCAAACTAATGGTCGTTTGTGTAATTTTATTTGGTCTTTCTTGTTGTCATCAACTAGAAACATGAAAGGCTTGCAATGTAATCAATCATTAGTGTTCGATGATGAAGATGAAAATAATAGCAGGCAAGAACCAATCGTTGATATATTCAGGCGAGATGAGAATGAATACCTTGAGTTGAATTTACCGGTTCATGTAAACACTAGTCATGATAAGAAGAGATATATAGTTAGATTTTTTGATTTGTGGGATGTACCGTTACATACCAAAGAAAATCAAATGGCTAACTTTGAAGATATTTGGGGGCGAATTAAAAATAAGTCAAAGATGGAAGATTGGTTGGTAAATAATGAAGGAATGGCTGAATGGGCTTGGAATTATACATTCAAAACCTATCTTGGTTTTAAAAATCCTATTTGGCTTGATTTATCAGGTGTAAATAAAAATGAAAATACCAAGCAAGCCATGATTACACTGTATGATTTACTGTCAGTGGCGCATAGAAAAATACTAATGAGCTCACTAAGTAAGAGTGGCTCTCAACAAAAATATCGAACTAACTCAGCTTCGGAAGCGCGAACGGCTATGAGCATTCAGTTATCAGATGAGCGGAAAAATATGTTAAGGAAAATGGCAAGCGACTCAAACCGTAAAATCTATCAGGTTGTAGAGGATATGATCGATCAAGAATATCAGAAGCGCTATTCGCGCTAAATAAAGTCCATTAGCCTTAACTGGGTGATAAAATACGAAAGTAGGCGGCCAAATGGGCCGCATTATTTTTTATCCATTGAATAACCCGTAACAAACTTCGACCATTCATCCATCATAGGACGGCGCTGATCTAGTAAGTCTGTACGATGGTAGGCGGCTTCAACCTTATTTTGAACTGTATGGGCTAGCGCTCTTTCAGCAAGATCCCGTGCAAAACCTTTCTCGCTACACCAATCCCGAAAGCTTGAGCGAAAACCGTGCGCGGTAGCTATACGACCGGGAGTGGTACTTGATGCACCTATATGCCTCAATAGGCTGGTCATAGCCATATCGGTGAGTGGTACTTGTTTACGTGGTGAAGGGAATACCCATTCCCCATGTAAACCCTGTACCTTTTTCAACACTGCCAAGGCCTGAAGAGACAACGGTACTCTGTGGGTAATGTGTGCCTTCATTCTGTCTGCTGGAATTGTCCAAATGGCATTCCTCAGGTCGAGCTCTTCCCAGCGCATATTTCTGGCTTCGCCGGAGCGGCAGGCAGTGAAGATCACAAATGACAGCAGGGCACGGCTAACATCAAAGGACTTGGAGCTGGCCAAATGCTTTTGGTAGAACTCAGGAAGAACTCGCCAATCCATCGCGGGCTGATGTTGGGTTCGAATTGCTTTGCTGGGCTGTTGCGGCAGGAGTTTATCCACGACATCGACAGGATTTGCTTGGCAGAACCCATGGGCCCAAGCCCAGGCCATCACGGCATGTAACCGCTGTTTAACACGGGTTGCTGTTTCTGGGATCGACAACCAGATGGGTTGCAGTACGCTGGCGATATGAGCTGGCGAAATGGTATCGATAGACTGATGACCAAGAAGCGGGAAGGCATATTGCTCCAGAGTAGAGATCCACTGTTTGCCATGTTTAGGATTACGCCAACCGGGGAGTAACTGTTCGTGAACCTGACGGGCAGCGATCTCCAGTGAGGGGATAGCGGGCTTGCTGGTTTCTTCTCTCTTTACCTCTCCCTTCTCCTCAAGAGGGTCTAGCCCTTTAGCCAGCTGTTCCCGCATTAACCGTGCCTGGTTGCCTGCATCTGCGATAGAGATTTCTGGGTATGCCCCTAACCCTGCATTACGGCGCTTGCCGGTTGTGGGGCTGACGTAGCGTAACACCCACTTTCCTCTTCCTTTGGTTGTCGACGGATGCAGAGCTAAGCCTGTTATTCCACCATGGGGGAGGGGTTTGTCTTCGGGTTTTAGACTGCGAGCCTTGGTATCGGTGAGTATTGCCATAGGGTCACCTTCAGCGGATATGAGTATGCCATCCAGTATGCCATTTGATGTGGGAATTGATAGTGTTAGATTGGAAGGGATCGGACACAGCATCATTTCAATGCATTGATATTGCTGTATTATTTGTTTTGGTGTGGATTGTTTTGGACTGTTTTATAGCGGCCTGTCTCTCCGCCATTTATTCCCCTCAAGCCCGCGTCCGTCGCGGGTTTGTCATTTCTACTCTGTCCATCCCCCGCCTCAGCCATCTCCCAATGTCTTTTCCGATTTGGGGCCAGTGGTCACGGGGTCGCGAAGCCTCACCCATTCTCTCGAATGTCTATTCACCTGATTAGCCACTTGCCGGCCCAGACAGATCTCCCGGGCTCATCACCAACATGGTGATGGGGAATAGGCCCGCACCTGCAGGGTCATCTGGCCGCCCCCGCGAGCTCAGCCATCGCGATCCCCCTGATAGGCGCAGAAAGCATGCGAGTAGATGTGTCCAGAGCTCGCTATTGGTGCTTGGTTTTCTACCCCGCAGCCATCATCAGAGCAACGTGGCTGCGAGTTGGAGACTCATGCCTTGCGGCTGGCGAGCTGGCGAAGGCGCTGGGTGCTCTGGTGCAGGCTCTGGTGCTGCACCTCGTTCAGGGCGCAGTGCTTGAGCACGTACTCGGCGCTGGCCACCACCGTCTTCCAGCGCGGTGCCTTGGGCAGGGTGTCGAGGTTCAGGTACTTGTCGAGGGTGCGGGTCTGGGGACTGGAGCGGTCCATGTAGACCCGCCACAGCTTGCTCTTCTCCGCCAGCACTATCTTGCCCTTGCCGGTGCTCTGCTGCCAGGTCTCCAGGGTGAGACGCATGGTGTCCACCAGGGCGCGGCGCAGAGGTTCGTCATCCTGCTGGCGAATGAGATCGTCCGCCAGCGACCTGAACTCCCCGCCCAGCCGGCTCAGTTCCCCCAGCAACTGGCCATCCTCGATGATGGCCTGGCGAGAGAGGCTCTTGAGGGCGTTCTCCAGTGCAGCCATGCGATTGTCGTCCTGGCGCGGTTCGGTGCCAAGGGTCAGCGCATAGGCGTGCTGCCCCCCCAGATTGATGGGCAGGGCGCGGGCGTTGAGGGTGTCTCGCTGGCCCGCCACCAGGAAGTCCAGCTCCCGCACCGGCTGCGCGGTCATGTCGGGCCACTGGCTTGCCAGCGGGGCGGCCAGCCACTCGTCCAGCATCTGCCCCTCCATGGCTTCCGGCTCCTGACCCAGCAGGCGCGCCAGGGCCCGGGAGGCAAACAGCACCCCTCCTTGCTCATCGAGGAAGACCATGGGGTCGGCCCCCTCGCCTAGCAGGGCGAGGAGCCGCTCCTGATCCTGGTGCAGTTGCTCCTGGAGCAGCAGACGGTGCTCTATCTCCTGTTTGAGCAGGCGGTTCTCCACCAGGGAGGCGCGCCCGGCGCTGGCCTCCAGCAGGGCTCTCACCCGGGCGAACAGCTCCTCCTTGCAGAAGGGTTTCACCAGATAGTCGTTGGCCCCGGCGTTGAAACCCTCTTCAATCTCCTTGGGCTGGTTGAGGGCGGTGAGCAGCAGCACCGGCAGCTTCTCCTTGGGGTGCTGCTGGCGCAGACGGCGGCAGACGTCGAAGCCCGAGAGGGTGGGCATCATCACATCAAGCAGGATGAGATCCACCGGTTCCTGAGCCAGCTTGGTCAGGGCGTCGTGGCCGTCGCTGCTGGGCAGGATGCGATAACCGCAGGGCTGCAGCAGGTGGCGCAGTATGTGCAAATTGATGGGCTCGTCATCCACCACCAGGATGACGGGGGCATCTTGCGGCGGGGGCGGCAGATCCTCGCTCTCCCAGTCCGGCAGGATGACGGGCTGCTGGCGTACCAGTTGGTGCTCTATCTGGCGGCTGTCGAGGGTCAGACTGCCCGCCTTGCCGCTGGCCAGCGGCAGGGTGAAGGCGAAGGTGGAGCCGACGCTCGGCTCGCTTTCCACGAACAGCTCCCCCCCCATCAGGTGCACCAACTGGCGGGTGATGGAGAGACCGAGGCCCGCTCCCTGCTTGCTCACTTCCGGGCTCATCTGCACCAGGGGCTCGAAGATGTGCTCCAGATGGTCCCTGGCGATGCCGATGCCGGTATCGGTCACCTTGATGCGCAGGAAGTTGCCCTCCACCAGGGCGCTCAGCACCACCTTGCCCTGGGGGGTGTACTTGATGGCGTTGCCCACCAGGTTGTAGAGCACCTGCTCGAGGCGCTGCTCGTCCGCCAGCACAGGGGGCAGCTCGGCGGGGCTCTTGTCCACCAGGGTGAGGGGCTTGGCCTGTACCAGGTGCTGGCAGAGATCCAGCACCAGCCGGATGACCCCCTTGGAGGAGACCGGCTGGGGGTGGATCTCCAGCTGGCCGTAGCGCATCTGGTGGTAGTCGAGCAAGTCGTCCACGAGGCGCGCCAGACCGTCGGCGCTCTTGATGATGAGGCCGAGCTGCTTCTGCTGCCCTTCGGTCAGGTCCTGCTGGCTGGCGAGCATGGACTCGGCCATCCCCTTGATGCCGTGGATGGGGGTGCGCAGCTCGTGGGAGGTGTTGGCCAGAAGCTCGTCTTTGAGCTTGTCCGCCTGTTGCAGACTGAGGTTCTGCTTGTGGGTGAGCTTGACCTGCTGTTGCAGCTCCTGGGTCTGGCGTTCGATGAGCTCGATCTTGTCCTTCACCGAGCGCTGCATGTGGCGAAACGCCTGGGCCAGCCGGTCGATGTCATCGTCGGTGCGGGGGATGGTGATGGGGTGATCCAGGGCGCCGTCCGCCACCTGTTCGGCGGCGGCGGTGAGGGATCGCAGGGGCGCCGTGATGGAGTGGGAAAGCCAGCGGGAGAAGAGGATCAGCAGCAGCAGTGAGCCTGCCCCCAGCAGGATCACCAGGGTCTCGAGCTGGCGGATGGGGGCATAGGCCTCGCTGGTGGAGATCTCGGCGATGAAGGCCCACTCGGTATCGAACACCTTCACCTGGGTATAGGCGGCCAGCACCTCGTCATCGTGGTAGGAGAGGAAGGGGCCGACCCCCTGCTCCCCGGAGAGGGCCTTGATGATGAGGGGGGTCTGCAGCGGTCGGAAGTCGGGGCTGAAGCTGTTCTCCACGCTGAATTCGGGGGCGAGCCAGGCGTTGGCGCGCATCCGCTTGTCCGGGCCGATGAGAATGGTCTCGCCGGTCGCGCCGAGCCCCTCCCGCTCCGCCATGATCTGGTTGAGCTTGTCCGGCAGCAGCTCGAAGATGACCACGCCGCGCACATAGTCATACTGCATCACGGGGGCGGCGAGGTAAGCGACCACCTGGCCGGTCAGCTCGTTGCGGCCAAAATCGGTGAACTCGAAGATCTGCTGGGGCTTCTGGCCGCCATCGAGGCGGCGCTTGATCTTGGCGAAGGTGTTGCCAAGACCGCTGGACTGGTAGGGGCCCGAGAGCAGGTTGGTGGCGAAGTTGGCCTGCTTGGTGACCGAGTAGACCACGTCACCGTTGAGGTCGACCAGGAAGATGTCGCTGTAGTTGGATTTGCGCACCATGTCGGCGTAGCCGCGATGGAAGCGCTGGTGGACGCGGCCATACATCTCGTCTGCCAGGATGAGGGCGCTGATGGAGGGCTCTATCTCCACCTGACTGTCAGGTTGTTGCAGCTTGTCCCAGGAGCCCGGCACATAGCGGGCCTGGGCGCGGGCACGGGCCTCCTGCGGCGTGGTGCCGAGCTTCTCGAAGGCACCGGTGAAACCGTAGAAGCGACCGATACTGTTGCCGGCAAAGTCCTGCTGGGAGAAGTTGATGATCTGCTCCTTGAGGTTGCCGAAGTAGTCTTGCAGCTGGTTTTTCTTGATGTTGCGCACCGAGACCAGATGGTTGGAGGTCTGGGTGGTGAGATCCTTGCCGTGGCTATAGAGGAAAAACAGGGTGACGACCAGGAAGGGCACCAGGCCCAACATGAAAAAAGCCAGCATCAGCTGCGGTCTGAGCCCCCGAGGCCTGAAGTTCCATTTCATCGCATGATTTTCAATTGAGAATCCAGTTACTAAGCGCGATGAGTTTCTGACTAAAGGCTAACTATTTCAATGGCTTTATCTTAAATTCGCTCGTCGGGTCACAGGGAGCGGGGGGATTTTCGACCAAGGCGTCTAAAGGGTGAGCAAACAGCACGGGAAAGGGCTCAAAGTGAGAAAAAAGGGTTGTGCCCGGGCTCGGGGTACGTATAATGCGCCTCGTTGTCAGGCAACTGGCACGCAAGCAGTCATGCGGGAATAGCTCAGTTGGTAGAGCACGACCTTGCCAAGGTCGGGGTCGCGAGTTCGAGTCTCGTTTCCCGCTCC
>NZ_JAPDBP010000044.1:0-9208 GCF_027705305.1 Aeromonas sp. QDB17 | reverse complement strand
CCTATGTTGAATCACTTAAAAAATTCAGTATTGAAGATGAAAGCACTTACTAGATTATACACAGATAGTTACGGCCCCATGAATTGCACCTATTTGAGACGTAGTCTGGATGTTGTTTCCGATACCCTTGCCAGGTATCCCCGTGTTTATGCTCTGCGGGTAGATCTGCGCTTCGCTGTTGAGTCACCTGAAGATGATGCTGACACGCTGACCTGCCTACAGCGGGCTGACCCGTCAGTGATTACTCGCTTTATGGAGTCCCTGAAAAGCCAACTACGTGCGGACCACTATCGTCAGAAACGACGTGGTACTCCGTCTCTACCGGCCTTTATCTGGTGCCGTGAGCAGGATACCTCGGCATCACCCCATTACCACCTGATGCTGCTCTTTAACAAAGACGTCTATGCCTTTCTGGGAGACTATCGGGACTATGACGCTAACAATATGGGAACCAGGATCCAGAAGGCGTGGTGCAGCGCCCTGAGCCTCCCTTATCCTGATAACGCGACGTTAGTGAATTTTCCTGATAATCCGCAGTACCGGTTTGATCGCCAGTCAGCCCGAGAGCTAGATGACAACTTCGAAGCATTTTTGTTTCGTATGGCGTACCTGAGTAAAAAGAATACGAAGAGCGGCGGTGATGGCTACCGCAACTTTGGTACTAGCCAACTACTTCGGGCTGAGCATTGATTTATTAGGGTGGCAAATGAAGCTTGCATCAAGTGTGTTTACAGATACCCGATCGTTACGGTCGGCATTAAAGGGATTGTCATCGGAGGATTTGTTAGCACTGAATGCTGAAATCGAGGCGATAGCGCTGGAGCGCATTGAGGAAGAGGAGGCTGCGAGGGTAAGAGCACATGAGCGGCAGCAGGTGATCGCTGACATTAAAGAATTGCTCGCTTTAGAGCGTATTAATCCTGAAGAGCTGTTAGCGTTCACCAGATGCCCTGTAAGCTCGTCTAAGCGAAGCCGGAAACTTGGGTAGTATAAACAACAGCTGCTTCTGTATGAACGTTCTAGTAGCATTTACGGAGATGACTAGTCTGTTAAGCACAGCGAGGGGACCAATCCCCTCGTTTTTATGTGTTGCGTATAAATACAACAAATTCAAATGGACACTGATGACGACAGAATGCTAAAACGATAATTAATGGCATTTGCATCGATGAGGTGTAATAGCGTAAAATTCAACACTGTTATTACTACCTGAATCGTGCTGTTCACTATTCAGACCAGTAACCAGAACGATCCAGATTGAAAGACCTATATCACCAGAGTCAGTAGCTATCCATGTGGCTGACGGTGTGCCCCTTATTGAGAGATCTTAATCATGACTGAATTTCTGAAAGTGTTGCTGAATATCCGTAGCTTGCGGGCTGCATTGCGTGAGCTCTCCTTTGAACAGTTGCAAGAAGCGAATGAGAAGTTCTCCTCGATTTATAACGAGCGGGTTGCTGAGATAGAAAAGACCCGCGCAGCTGATGCCGAGCGTTCGGCCAAGCTGGCAGAATTCCAAGCAATGTTGGCTGATGCTGGCATTGACCCTGCTGAGCTCGTACAGGGTGTCCCAGCTGGGAAAGCTCAACGTGATGGCGCCAAACGTGCTCCTCGCCCGCCGAAATATCGTTATATGGAGAATGGGGAAGAGCGCACCTGGACCGGCCAAGGGCGAACGCCTAAAGCACTGGCCGCCATGCTAGAGCAAGGTAGGCAGTTGGAAGAATTCCTGATCTAATGGGTAGGTTATGAGACTGATGTGGCAGTTTAGCATCTGTAAAACTGGCTGTAAGCTCAGGTCTGAACTTCTACATTTAATCATCTATATTTTTTCACGGGCCGGTGAACTTTGCCGGTGTGATCCTCATACTTAGGAGCCAGTCAATGTTGAAGACAGAGATATCTGAAATGGTGATGATACTCAAAGACTTTGCGGAGCAGAGCACTCTCTCAGAACAAGCGCGCGTCGCGGCGAAAGATGCAGCGAACTTTATAGAATTGGTGACCGCTGCGATATTTGATGACCAAGATGAAGATCCGAGCTTAGTCGTTGAGGCGGTCAAGCGCATCTACGTTGAGCATCAATTTGGCTAGTGGTGTAGATGCGAACGGAAGTCGGAGATTGGCGAGCGAGGACTACACGTGATTTGATGTTAAAAGGACTGGCTAACTAGTCCTTTTTCTATTGCGTTGTTGAGTTATTGAACCTTAGCTCAACTGACATTTGTCGATGGCAACCATGTCAGTGCCGAGCCGACTCTGGATGCAGCATCAATGTGCTCTGACCACCAGACCATCATTTCTCGGCGACGTTCCAGATAATCCGTGCGGTTATATGCGCTACGAACTTCATCTTTGTCAGAATGCGCCAAAGCGGCCTCAATGACGTCTCGATCAAATCCTCTCTCATTAAGGGTCGTGCTGCCCAAGGCTCGCAGACCGTGAGCGACTAAGGTCCCTTCATATCCCATCCGTTTCAAAGCAGCATTGGCTGTTTGTTCGTTAGTATGTGTCTTGGGATTTCGTAGTCCTGGGAAGATAAATTCACGATGGCCGCTGATCGGTCGCATGAGGTCCAGGTAGGCAAGTGTCTGTGGCGTCAAGGGCACGTCATGACCTCTGCGCTTCTTCATTCTCTCTGGTGGGATCCGCCAGAGTTTCTTTTCCATATCGATCTCTGCCCACCTTGCTCCGGCCGCCTCGCTGGGGCGAGCCAAGGTATGCAGGCTCCATTCGATGAGGCAGCGGGTCTGCAAATTGATGCTGGCCTTCGATAGCCTGTTCATCAGTTCTGGTAACTGGTTGGGGTTAATGCTGGGCATGTGCTGTTTGGCTGGCCGCTGAAACACCTTGCTGATCCCCGAACAAGGGTTGGCATCGATCAGGCCCGAGTTAACGGCAAAGGTCATGATCTCGTTCACCCGCTGGGTGAGACGGCGTACGGTTTCGAGTTTTCCAGCAGCTGCGATGGGCTCGATGATCTTGATAGCTCTCTGCGCCTTTATCTCCATCACGGGTACAGTGCCGATCTCGGGGAACAGATACATTTCGAGCGAACGCCAGAGATCTTCGGCATATGCCGGGGTGACGGAAGGGCGCTTAACATCAAACCAGCGCTTGGCGACGGCTTCAAAGGTGTGCTCGCTCTGTGATAACGCAGCGGATACTTGCTCATCACGATGATGCTGGGGATCAATGCTTTGCAGTAACAGAGATTTAGCTTCGGAGCGTTTTTCTCTCGCTTCAGCCAATGACATCGCTGGGTATGAGCCAAAGCTGATCATGTTTCTCTGTTTAGTAAGGGGGCGGTAGTAACGCAGGCGCCACAACTTGGAGCCATTGGGCTTGATGACGAGCTCCAGGCCAGCCCCGTCGCAGAGGGTGTATTCCTTCTCTTTGGGCTTGGCTGCTTTGATCTCGGTTGGGGACAAGGGGCGGGTGATACGAGGCATAGGCATACGCTCCGGAAGGCATACAAAAAGATATGCCTAACGATATGCCTAAAAGGGCTGGATGGCAACGCACCCCATTGGACAGCATAGGACAACAAAAAACCCGCAAAGCCTTATGCTGTGCGGGTTTCTTGGACTTCGTTGGTCACCATTGGACCGATATTTGGTGGAGCTGGGGGGATTTGAACCCCCGTCCAAAATTACTACATCCTCGGTACTACATGCTTAGTCACTCTTTACATTCGCCAACACGCTGCGGAGAGACACGCCACGCATTGACTAGCTCGATTGGTTTTAATGCTTCCGCCCCGAGCAGGACTTCCACACGATCCTGTGAAGGATGACCTTCCATTTCCCTAGGACACAGGCAAGCTAGGGGAGAAGGGCTCAGCGCAGGTTATTAAGCTGCGAGTGCGTAGTTTTCGTCGTTTGCGACTATTTTTTTGCGGTTTATTAACGAGGCCTACCGCACCTCGGCATGCACCTTGGGTTTCGTGAATCTTGTCGAATCCAGAATCAGCCCCAAGTTGTCAAAAGGGATTGTACGCAAAAATCCTGTCATGGCAAGGCGTTGATGGCAATCGACCGGCCTTGGCCGGTCGATTGCTGGTTTATTGGTCGCCGCATGGGGGCCGGCGGCGCACAATCAACCGCGGTGCTTGTTCTTCATGATACGGGCCTTCTCACGGTCCCATTCCCGTGCCTTGGTGTCTTCCCGCTTGTCGTGCTCTTTCTTGCCTTTCACCAGGCCGATCTCGACCTTGACCCAGCACGCTTTCCAGTAGAGGGCCAGCGGCACTATGGTGTAGCCCTGACGAGCGGTCAGGCTCTCGAGCTTGTCGAGTTCACGGCGACTGAGCAGCAATTTGCGGGTGCGGGTCGGATCGCATACCACGTGGCTGGAGGCGGCGTTCAGCGGCAGGAAGCTGGAGCCGAACAGGAAGGCTTCCCCCTGCATGAAGATGACATAGGCTTCGCTGATGTTGGCCTTGCCCGCCCGCAGGGACTTCACTTCCCACCCTTGCAGGGACAGGCCGGCTTCCACGCGCTCTTCGATGAAGTACTCGTGACGGGCGGTTCTGTTGAGTGCAATGGTGCTGGACCCGGCTTTGTTTTTACTGTTCTTTTTGCTCATGACGGGGGCCTTAGGCAATGTTTAGGAAGGCGCATTATACGTGGGTGGCGGCGGCTGTAAAACGCACAGCGCTCCGAGTGGCGGCTTTGTGAGCAGTTCGATGACGATTTTGAGGGAAGGGCGGGGCGAGAGCAGGCCACACTGGCCGGAAAGTGTGCAATTGCCCTGCTTGGTGACCCGCGAACAGTTTCGGCGGTGATTTTGGCTGACAAGGTGATAAAATCGGGCCGATTGGATGAGGAAAACCCATGCCCCGTATTACTCGCAGTGCCCTGGTGATGTTCAGCGCGGAACAGATGTTCCGGCTGGTCAATGATGTTGATGCCTATCCTGAGTTCCTGCCCGGCTGTGTCGGCAGCCGTGTTCATGAGTCAGGTGAAGACTACATGATGGCCTCGGTCGATGTGGCCAAGGCAGGTATCGCCAAGACCTTTACCACGCGCAACCAGCTCGATGCCAATCGCACCATCAAGATGGAGCTGGTGGAGGGGCCTTTCAGCAAGCTGGCGGGTTGGTGGACCTTCACACCCCTGGACGTGGATGCTTGCAAGGTGGAGTTCGATCTCGACTTCGAGTTCACCTCCAAGCTCATTGAGCTGGCATTTGGCCAGATCTTCCGCGAGCTGGTGAGCTCCATGGTGCTCGCCTTCTCCAATCGTGCCAAGGTGGTTTACGGTGTCTGAGCTCCTCAATATCGAAGTGGCCTATGCCCTGCCCGAGCGGCAGACGGTGCTGTGCATCCGGGTCGCGCCCGAGACCAGCGTGTTGGCGGCCATCGAACAGTCCGGCATCCTGCAAAAGCACCCGGAGATAGACCTGTCGGTCAACAAGTTCGGTATCTACAGCCGTCCGGTCAAGGGCGCAGAGCCGGTGCAGGAGGGGGATCGCATCGAGATCTACCGCCCTCTCATCGCCGACCCCAAGGAGATGCGCAAGAAGCGGGCGGAGAAAGCCAAGGAAGAGGGGCGCGCCGATGTGGTCACCGGCGGGCGACCCGATGTGCACCGCAAGCGAGACGATGCCGGCACCTGACGGGTGATGGGCTGTGACAAGGGGCGCCGTGGCGCCCCTTTGTGATCGTCTCGCCCGGCACGGGGCATCACAGGGTGAGCAGGCGCTCGTTTTCCACCGTCTCTATCCCGCTCTCCTGGATAGCAAGGCGCGCCATGGCGTGCGCCACCTGACTGGCCTCGATGGCACGCCAGCGGCGCAGCGACCCGCGCAGCAGGGGCTTTACCAGCGGATAGATGGCCTGGATGATCTGCTCCGAACGGCGCGCAGGTTCGCGATGGCCGAGCAGCATGGCCGGGCGCAGGATGACGAGCCGCTGCCACTCCTGGGCCAGCAGGGCCTGCTCCATCTCGCCTTTGGTGCGGGGATAGAGGGCAGGGGAACCCGGGTTGGCGCCCAGACTGGAGACCACCAGCAGGCGGCGGCAGCCGTGGCGACGGGCGAGCGCGGCAAAGGCCAGCACATAGTCGAGATCGACCCGGCGAAAGGCCTCGGCCGAGCCGGCATCCTTGCGGGTGGTGCCAAGGCAGCAGAAGGCAATGTCCACAGGGGAGGGCAGCGTCAATCTGTCCAGCGCGTCGAACGAGGTGGGCAGCCAGGTGCGTCCCGGAGCGGGGTCGCCCGGTTTGCGGCAGAGCAGGAGGAGGTCGTGCTCCGTCCCCAGCTCGCGCAGCAAGGCTTTGCCAATCAGACCGGTGGCGCCGGCAATCAGGAATCGACTCATGATGATCTCCTCGGGGCAATGAGGCATCCAGAGTGTGGCCCGGCGACATCACCGGGGCCAGAGAGAACAAAACCGGCAGAAGCCGGTTTTGTGATGTCATCTAGAGCGGTGTGGTGAAGGCGGCAGGGAGAGGGAAATCACCGGTCACGGTGGCCAGTCTGTCACCCACGAAGTTGAGGGTCAGCTCCTTGCGCTCCTTGTCGCCCCGACCTGGCTGGAACTCATAGAGGTAGTACCAGGTGTTGGGGTCAAAGCTGTCGCGCAACATGGGAGAACCCAGCACGAACTCGACCTGTTCGCGGGTCATGCCCTGGCGCAGCTTGTCGACCTGCTTTTGTTCCACATAGTTGCCCTGGGGAATATCGATGCGATAGACCAGGCTGCAACCGGACAGGGTGAGGGCGGTCAGGGCCGCGGCAATCAGGTGTTTCATCCGCATATCGGGTTCAGATCATCCATACAGTCTTTTTAGCTCGGCAAATCATACCCACTCCCCGTGCGGAAGTAAAAAGCCATTGATCCATCAGCCAATAAAAAGGGCCGCGTGGCGGCCCTGGCAGATCTTGCCCCCTTACATGGCGGCGCGGAAGATGGCGACGATCTCCGCGTGAGTCGCCTGCCTGGGGTTGGTGAGACCACAGGCATCCTTGAGCGCATTGGTGGCCAGCACGTCGAGGTCGTCGGCCCTGACCCCGAGCTGCTCCAGACCGGCGGGGATCTTGACGTCGCGAGCCAGTTGCCGGATGGCGTCAATGGCTGCCGTCGCACCCTGCTCATCGCTCATGGCGCTCACATCCACCCCCATATGACGGGCTACATCCTTGAGCCGGCCGGCGCACACCCGGGCGTTGTAGGCCTGGACATGGGGCAGCAGCACTGCATTGCACACCCCGTGGGGCAGGTCGTAGAAGCCGCCGAGCTGGTGAGCCATGGCGTGCACATAGCCCAGGCTTGCGTTGTTGAAGGCCATGCCGGCCAGGAACTGGGCATAGGCCATCTGCTCGCGGGCATGGAGATCCTCCCCCTGATGCACGGCGGTGCGAAGGTGTTCGGCAATCAGTGCGATGGCCATCACGGCGCTGGCATCGGTGACCGGGGTAGCGGCGGAAAAGGCCTTGGCCCAGGCCCGCAAGTTGGCATTGGTGCAAGCCCACTATATGGGGGCCGCGCTTATTACATCCCCACTGGTGATCACCTCAAGGCCGCGCTGCGCGACCGGGCCATTTGGGATGAGTTCAACGGCCGCAATATCGACCAACTGGCTCGCAAACATGGGCTTTCGGTGCCTCAGACCTATGCGGTGGTGGCAGAGCAGCGGCAACTGACCCGGCGGCGGCATCAGCCTGACTTGTTCGGGTATCAATAGCGACAGCTCTCACGTTTAGAAAAACCTCGCTCTGACGGGGTTTTTCTTTTGGCTCCGATGTCATAGCTTAATATTTCAGCGCACAGAACATGGAGGTGTGTATGAACAAGGGCATCCTGCTAGTGGCCTCAGCACTATGGGCTGGAGTTGCGTTCGGAGCGGTAAAATATAAATGCGATGGAGAATGGGTGGACTATTGGCCTTGTGATAGTAAACCAGTGGAAAACGAGATGGCTGAGGGCTCACTCGATAAGAAGAATGAAGAAGCTCCGTTAGTGTTTGTTGGAGATCCTAGTATACGGCTGGCTTTGGTTGCTGCAGAGCTTGAAGCCGCACAGATCGCCGCTCGTGATTGTGATTGGGAACTTAAGGTTGAAAAAGGAGCAATGAAGTGCCTGACGATGCTCACGAAGGTAGGAAAAAACACTAGGCATGAACAAGCTGGTGACGAATTAATGCGGTTGGTCAAAGATGAAAGATTTTTTGAAAAAAATCGCGATGAAATTAACCGCCTCTACAATATCCAATTAGATATTTACAAGGTGGTACAGTTGTTCAACAGTGTTTATAGCAAAGGATGATTACCTTATGGTCAAAGTTAATTGTTGCTCACCAATAACAGTAGTGAGAAATTTTTTCACAATCACTTTTCTTATCGTGCTGTTCGGCTTCAGTATATCTAACAAAGCGCTTGCCTCCACTTCGTTAGACGAAATTGTCACACCTGATATGCTTGGCGTTACAGTGAAGTATGCAGAACACAAAATTGGTGTTCCAGCGATGAGGGAAAAGATTGACGAGTTAGGATTTCAACGAAATAGTTATGAACTCAATGGTTGTTACATCAGCATAGGTATCAAGAATAGCGAAGTCGTTAGTATTGGTATGTACTTTCAACCAGAGAAAGGCTGCGATGTTGATGTGAGCAGCGTCATGCACCAATCTTCTGGCGTGATTAGGGGCTCATCAACCACCTTTAAGGACTACGCATGGCGTGGTCAGCTTCACTTCACAGATCCTCAGATACCTTCTTGCAATGCGTGTGGGGAAGGGACTTTCTATGCAATGATTGACGGCTATGGTGCATTAGGCTACCTCTCAGTGAAACTTTCCGCTGACACATACGGTCCCGGAAATAACCACCGAGCTTGGCGAGATATGCTTGGTCAGAATTTAGGCTATGAAGAGTTTGATAATCTACCTTTGACTGCGAAAAATTGTCAGTTACGCAATTTTGATGGGCAAGCATTTGAATTATTGAAAGACACAAAGGTTACTGGTATCGAATATAGTCGGTCTACTCTGTATCCTAGCCCGTTGCAGCCGCAGTGTAGTGGGAAGACTGTTCATTCACTTATACTACGCGGTCAATGATGATGTTTCCAAGTGATGAAATAGGGCTGCTTAATAGCACTATATCATGTAACCCACCATAAACCCGCCTGTACAGATCTAGTTATCACCTGACACCGGCCTCAAACCGGTGTCTTGTTTACGCTACTTTAGTGCGCACTTCCTTC
>NZ_JAPDBP010000043.1:0-10370 GCF_027705305.1 Aeromonas sp. QDB17 | reverse complement strand
TGGTTTTATTTAACTAACAACAAATCCACGATATAATACTGTATGCAATAATTCAATTATTGTAGTGATACCGTTCACTATCATTTTACGATAAACGTTACGTGAGGTGTTATCCTATATGGCTGGCGCTCATAACTGTTGCGTTAAGATAATAGATTTTAAATAGGGGCCGAAAAGAGCCCTAGGAGATATATGACTACCAAAAAGACTGAGTTTGAGTATACGAAGCTGGCTGAATTTTTTTACCAACGCCTTGAAAATAGGGCGATACCACTCACGGCAAAAAATATTTCTAATGAATTGCTAGCCTGTGCACCAGATTACCGACCAGGGTATTGGCGGAGACTGCGATGTGCTCTGGCATATCACCAGAATATGCTGGGCTATGTTGATGCTGCCGAGCGTATTCGGAGGGCGAAAAACCCTGTGACTGCACATGGTAGTAATTTATCAAAAAAATCCAGACAGCCCCGCGCGAGGGCGATCAATCAGGCAGATGAGGATGCTCTGAAATCATATTTTAACCAGCGTGGTGACATTAGTATGGTTTCTGCCATCCTCATTTTTAAAAACGCAGGTATTAGACCCGCAGAGCTTTCAGGTCTGAGAGTGGATGGAAATCGGCTTATTGTGACGGGCGCTAAAAAAAGCCATAGCGGACAACGGGGGGCAGACCGCACTTTACTGTTGGATGGCATCGATTCTGGCCTGCTCAGATATTGTGTCATGCAGGCGCAACGAGTAGACATTGGTGTGATGCAGGACAGGCTGCGGGCTGCTGGTAAAAAACTATGGCCTAGGCGTAGGGCTCTACCCACATTTTATAGCTGGCGTCACCAGCTCGGCTCTGAGCTCAAAGGTTCCGGAATGGACCGCCAACGTATTGCATATTTGATGGGCCATCAGGCCACTGGCTCTGTTGACCGTTATGGCAATAGGAAATTGGCTAGAGGTGGGCGACTGCCTAGCTGCCCTGCTGATGCCGATTTAAGCGGAATTCGTATGACTCACAGTCAGCTATCAGCGGATAATACACATTATATCAAGCCTGAGTCTCCAGTAATAAATCAGGTCAATAATAATTCTGTGGGGAATAGAGGATTGGCCGCATTCATACGCAGAGGGAAAAATGAATCCAGTGGGAATGATTTATCATAGTCAAAAAACTCAGGGCTAATTATCTAAATGCAATCATTTTAAAATGGGAGGAAGTTGACAATACACAACATGGTAATGCCGACTGCCACACACGTAAGTACGAGGCGTGATACCACGTAAGAACGCGTTTTAAAACCATACTTACGCGCACAAAAGTGCGTAAGTATGGGGATGTGGTGAGAGTAGCGAACCCGTAACCCCCGTAGTGAGCTTGCGAACGCAGTGGGGTGGAGAATCCCTTTTTATGGATGGCATGGAGCGGGAAATGTGGAATGACTTAGGAACCTGATATATGTGTCCAGGTGGAGTCTGACGAAGGAGGAACAACCTTGATACATATATTGGTGACGGGGCATCCATATTTATTGCGCAATGCCATTTATAAAAACTGTTAAGATGATTATTTATTTTTACACAAAACGCAGTCATGACATCGCTTGATGCTGATCAATCGAGGGCGTTTAGATAACAACCAATATCTAACCAGCAGAATTTATGACAACCGAAAAGGCACAATATTTTTTAACTAAATAGAGGAAATAGAGAAAATAGATGAAAATTCTGAACGAAATTTTGGCTCTCATTGTAGAGCACCCGCGCACCGGATCTAGCAGGGTGCTGGCTGCTGCGTTGGCATCGGCATGTAACACTCACTACGCAGTGTCATTGCTCGATGTGTCTGCGAGGCTTGATGAAAATAGCATGCGGCTGGTTGCGCGTCTTGCTCGGATCACTCAGGAACCCGATTATTCGAACGACGCACAGGATCAGGCGCTCCAACGCCTGCGGGCGCTCGGGCTCATTTGCTGATCGAGGACAGACGGGCTAATACCGCCATTATTGGTTGCACAATACCATTCATAAAAACCGCTAGATTTAATTGAGTGTGTGGTTAATATGTTTGCTGCTCACGAAATTAAAAAGTAGAAAATGACAAGGGCTTCTATATAACAACAATCAGGCGATAAAGCCGAGGACTATAAAAATGAATAATAATGAAAATACTACAGCGGGGCATGATATTCCGTCAAATGATGGTCAGAACGACGGCATTGCCACACAACAGGTTCAACAAGCTGTCAGGTCGGTGATGCAGGGTGAACTGCTGACTCTGCCGGACATGGGTCCTACTGGCCGCCCTATCAAAACCAGTGCAAATCTGTGCGCCCTCATTCGATTTCAGGCATGGTTGCCGCGCTACAACCTGATGACGGGTGAGCCGGAACTGGCGGGTGCTGATGGTGAGCGCCTGGGGGGCTCTGAGGCGGGCCAGCGATCTGCGCTGGTTGATGCCTGCCAGCTGGCAGGTGTGCCGGATGCCGTGATTGAGGAGCACCTGATCGCAATTTGTGAGCGCCACAGTTATCACCCTGTGCGTCAGTGGCTCGAACGTGGGGCACCGTGGGATGGGAAACCGCGCATCGATTCGGTGATTGCTACCCTCAATACCGCTAATCCCGCCTATGCGGGTGCCGTGTTGCATGCATGGCTGGTTGGGTGTGTTGCTGCGCTGTATCACCCACGCTGGCATTCAAAACTGGTGCCGGTGCTGGCGGGCGGGCAGTCCCTCCGTAAATCCGCATGGATTAGCCGTCTGGCTGCCGTGGTGCCAGGTTCAACCCTGGATTGCTCCATCAATCCAGACAGACCTGATGATGTTCGTCGCGCTGTGTCAGCGTGGATTGTGGAACTGGCTGAGTTGGAAAGTACGACGAAGCATGAGGCTGGCTCGCTCAAAGCTTTTCTGACAAGGGAGAGTGACTGTTTCCGCCTGCCCTATGCCCGTAGCATGACCACTAAAAAGCGCCAGACCGCATTTATCGCCACGGTTAACGGCTCGGATTTTCTCAGAGACACGACAGGTAACGCTCGATTTGCGGTTATCGAGCTAGCCGCTGCGGCTGATGTTGATCGCCTGAATGCGATCCTAGGCTGGAGCTGGAATGCAGGCCGACTATCCTTGGATGATCCTGAGCAACTGCGCCAGTTCTGGCTGGAAGTTATGGCCCATTATGAGTCTGGTTCGACGTGGTTTCTGGATGATGCGACTGCTGCACTGGCCGCCTCTGTAAACGATGCCCACACCGATAAGGGGGCGTACTATGAGGTTATTTACCATCGCCACTTATCGTGCCCGCTGCCCTCAACTGAGTGGTTCACTGCAAGCGAGCTTTGTGCCCGCCATGGAGAGAAGCTGAGCATGGCGAGCAACTGGGGTAAGGCGCTCAGGCTGCTCGCGAGCGAGGGCAAGATCCAGAGCCGTAGGGAGCGTTCTAATCGGACTGAGTACCAGCTTCCAGTCGATAGCCCCAAAGAGAAGAGCAAAGCCGACAAGGCGTGATTCTAAAGCCCTGCCGATAAGGCGGGGCTTTTTTTGCCTGTCTGTTGGGCAGGTGATTAAGTGGTTAAGTACGGGTTAAGTGCAATGTCGCTTGCTTAACCAGCCTCAAATCCGCGCCATTACTGGCCTACAGTGGGTTTTGGTTAATTGATTAAGTGATTTATATATAAAGTCACTGAGTAAGCCTTGATAAGGGCCCCTCCAGCACGCACAGCACTTTATAGCAACTTCACCTAACCGCTTAACCACCATTACATCAAACGCAGTCATGGCAAGGGTTTGAGGGTGATTAGGAGGAGATTGACTCACTTAACCAGTACCTAACCACAACAGCAATTACACCGGATTAGATTACCGATCACCATCACAACTCGGCAGGCGAATTAGGACCTAGAGGCTGTAAAACGCGAACTGGGGAGACTCTGATTTTCTTATTGCCGTTGAATGCTCAACGGCAGATTAGCCATATCAACCCCTCAGTGCCCTTGATGGTGATTATCAGCCAGCACGATCCATGGCAAGCAGCAGAATCGACTCATTGACAATATTAGCTTTAGTCGTGATATGGCTCATATTCATGGTGGTAACACCATGGTAATATTGAAAAAATCATGAAAAGGCGCCCAAATGACTACGACGATATTGATACCCTCAAAGAGCCGTCTTTCGGGTGCGGTAGCCATCTCGTTACGGAGCTGAGCTATACAAGCCGGACGGAGTCGGCCTACCCTATTAGTCCCTTGCTGGACCGCATGGGGGTAGATCTGCTTGGTGCGCACGTCAGCATGGCCCTGGGGCTTCTTTACGGCACGAAGATCGCCCCCTCGTGCCAACAGCAAGACCCTGACCTCTGCTTGCGTCAACACAGTTGTGAGTCTTGGTCTTTGCAGCAACAGAACGCTCACAGGCAAGAAACTAATGGGTCGTGAAGCGTTAATTCATAACAAGTCCCTTAAATTTGTACAGATCTAGTTATCACCTGACACCGGCCTCAAACCGGTGTCTTGTTTACGCTACTTTAGTGCGCACTTCCTTCGGTATCAATTTCAGACCCTTTTTGAACATGCTGTAGGGAGTCTGTCCTTCCATCATCCTGCCTTGATGTGGCCGCGCGCCATCGCTCAGGTTGTACCAATGCTGCATGCAGTGAATGCGTAGCATGGTTTCCAGCGGATAGGGCCGACGACCATTACCGGCTTTGGGATAAAACGGCTCGATAACAGGGGCATATCCTGCCATGGCAGGATATGCTCCATGCGGGAGAGGAAAATCTCTTTTCGGGTCTGACGGCGCTTACTGCTTAATTCACTGTCGGCGAAGGTGAGCTGATGACTCATGATGAACCCTTTTTCATGGCTCCAGATGACAAACATGATCTCATATCAGGGACTTGTTCGCACCTTCCCTCTAAGGGGAAATGGTCTGATTCACTGCTGGATAGGTAGGAACATTGCTGCGGTTAGGATGAGAGAAATGGAAATAATATTATGGATTATTGCGTTCTTTTTTATAATTGGATTGTTTTCATCAGGAAATAATGGTGAAAATGATAAAATAAAGTCATCTAAATCAAGAGCTAACCAGAAACCAAACCTTGATAATAATAAGTCTAATAGGATTGGTATAAGCTCTGTTTTAGGGACGGCGCGAGATGGTTTGGATACATTCAATGCAGTCGTTGAGAAAATGCATGACTATGTGCATCTTGAAAATGAAGTTCAAAGATCATTATCTTCGCTGAAGGACGCAATTTCTTTTGAACGTACGATTATCATCACATCACTGGAATCAGCTGAGAGAGAATTATTAATTGAAAGTAAGTTCGCTAATGACCCACAAGGCAAAAAGAGATTTGACGAATTTTTTGACGATTTAGCTACTTTGATAGAAGTTGATAGCACTCCTAAACAGCCTTATAAACCCCACCAATGCATTGATTTGATCTATAAAGGTGCTCCTCATCCAAACCCAGAAATTGAGGCTGCCATAAAGAGTAGTTTCGAGCATATGATTGAGGAACACATCGAACTTCTAAATAAAATCACTCATAATTTTAAACAAAAGCCTCGCCTGCGTGTTTTGTTTGATGAGAAGTTGAAAAAATGGATGCCAGATGTTTTGAAGCGAATTCAATGTTTTGAAGGTGGTGGAGAGTGGCGCTATGTTAGAAGCTTTAGAGAGATTAAGGGAATAGGCACATCAAGATTTAATTTTGGCGATTTATTGAGCCAAATATCCTCACATACAAACTCAATACAAATTGAAATTAGTGACAATCATACGACATCAAAGCCGATAAAATATCCACCACCTGCATACGTTGATGAAAATAAATTATTATGGCAAAAAACAGTGAAATTCTTGACAAGAAAAAACAATGAAAATCATAATGAGATAAAACAAGATATTAAAAATATTGTTATGGAACGAGAAATTCCATTTTTGTTACATTTTACACAAGTTACTAATTTATCTTCAATCCTTAAGCATGGTCTCTATTCTATAGATAAGACCAAAGAATGTGGCATTACGCCTAATATAAATGACTACCTTCGCTTGGATAATAGGCTTAACGGGATCTCAGTTTCAATTGCATATCCAAATGCTAAAATGTTGTATAAATACAGAATAGAAAACCCAAATGTTGATTGGGCTATAATCGCAATCGATCCATCTATTTTATGGATGAAAGATTGCGCATTTTGTAAAAAAAATGCGGCTACGAAATATATTCGTGATCTACCTACTAGTCAGTTAAAAACATCACAAGCTTTAAAAAGTATGTTTGATGACATTAATGACTTCAATAGTTCATCAAGAAAAAAGCAATATCTGTACCCTTGCGACCCAACAGATGTGCAGGCTGAAGTTCTAATTTTTGATATTATTGAACCTGAATATATTAATGCTATCATTTTTGAAAATGATAAACAGAATAATAGTTTTAGTTTATCTTTTTTTACAGAAGAATATGCAACGTTTGTTTCTGGTAATGGAATCGTGGATTTCTTTTCACCTCGGACAGATGTTCGTAAGAATAAAATATCTTTTTAAAAATTTACATATGAAGGTAAGTAATGGCGACTAGACCTGTTTTTATCCCCTCACTTGCGGGTGACTCAATGGTGTTAACCAAGTATATTGAATTTCAGTGGTTTCCAGGCATGAGCGTATCACAGAAGCAAAAAAGTATAGACTCATTGCACGATGCTGTGAAAAAAACGCTAGGCATTGAATCTGTTCTAGAAGTATCGAGTAAATCCAGAGAAAGGCTCGGTGTTGAATTAAGTGCTTTTAATCTTAGCTTCACTACTGTGAGACAGCAAAAGAATATAAGTGTTGAGTGTGCATTTCAAGGCAGTAAGGTCTTTGAAAAAGGTGGACCATTTACAGACCTATTTCATATAACTTCCCTTGAAGCAAAACGAGATAAAAGACTGGAATCATCAGGAAGGTTAACCGGTTTTCTATTTTATGATGTATTTTGGGAACTTGAACCACAAACAGCATTCTATGATTGGCTCTACATTAATGCGTTAAAGAAGAGTGACGATGCAACCATAAAAAAAACTTTAACATATTCAGCATTTACTGATATTGAATTCAACCCTAAGAAATCTATTAATTGTCAAGCTTATACAGTAGCCCTATTTATTTCATTGCATAGTCGTGGGTTATTGCAAGAGGCTACCTCATCCAAAGAAACATTCTTAAAAATCATGAAAGAGTCGATAATAAATAATGCTAGGCAGGATGAAACTATACAGCCAAGACTTTTTTAAGATCATGTCTTGGGCCGCAAAGTGTAAGTATTTACTGAGGTACAGCAATGACTAATAAATAAATTAGGTAATCCCCCGGCTTTGCCGGGGGACTCACAAGGTTTGACCGTGTGATACGGTGACCTAGGGAAGGTGCGAACAAGTTCCTGATATGAGATCATGTTCGTCATCTGGAGCCATGGAGCAGGGTTCATCATGAGTCATCAACTTACCTTCGCCGACAGTGAATTCAGCAGTAAGCGCCGTCAGACCCGAAAAGAGATTTTCCTCTCCCGCATGGAGCAGATCCTGCCATGGCAGGATATGACCGCCGTCATCGAGCCGTTTTATCCCAAAGCCGGTAATGGCCGTCGGCCCTATCCGCTGGAAACCATGCTGCGCATTCACTCCCTTTAGATGGCTGCCGATACGCCACTTTCACCGTACGGGCCCGCTTGCTGACACCGCTGTAATCGGGGGCGCACAGCGGCACATTCATCAACTCAAACAGGGAGTCGAGTAGCCCTTGGGTGGCTCGCAGGGAGAGGCTGAAAATCCCCTTGAGCATCAAGAAGGTAGAGATGGTCTGGTCGGTGTAGAGCTGGCTACGACCCCGTCGCCCGTGATGGTCGTGGTGGAACCAGTTGTCCATGGCATCTGCATCAACCCAGAAGGTGAGGGAGCCACGGTGGATCAGAGACTTGTTGTATTGAGACCAGTTGGTGATGGGGTGAAGCGACTTGCCCATGATGCAGACTTGAAGGGAATGGTGATGATCAGATCGCCGCGCCCTCAGTTAGTTCCATTCAAGCCGCATCGATTTGGGAAACAACGCCCCTGTAAATAAAAATCAAATAGCAAAGCTCAACACCCGAATGAAATGAGACAGTCTCAAAGAGTCGCAATCTAATTGACAGTGTCACATGATTGTGACACGATCTTGCTTGTTTTTAACCATAACTGGTTGATTCACATGGTGTTAGTGAGCAGAATCGAGGGTTCGAATCCCTCCCTCACCGCCAAATTGCAAAAAACCGACCTCATGGTCGGTTTTTTGCTTTGGGGAAGCGTCATCAGCTCATCTCGAAGAGGGGGGTGAGAACCCTCGCCGGGTTCGAGCAGAGCAGCTTGCCGGGATGAACGGCCGCAGGCCGCCCCGAAGGGGTGAGCCACGCAGTGGCGAATCATCCCTCCCTTACCGCCAAATAAAACAAAAGGCCCCGTCGAAAGACGGGGCCTTTTGTTTATCAAGGGCTGGTTTGACACTTCTCTGTGGCCGGTCTCAGACCGCTTGCTCAGGCCAGCTTCAACATCGGCATCTGTTCGCGTTTGTCACAGTGCGTCAGATGGACCCGGCTGGTCAGGCGGGTCAGCAGCTCGTAGGGGATGGTGCCTATCTTTTCGGCCACCTGTTCCACCGGCAACCCTTCCCCCCACAGCGTCACCTCGTCTCCCACCTTGTCGCTGGCCGCCGGCCCCAGATCGACGGTGATCATGTCCATGGAAACCCGACCCACGATGGGCACCCGGCGGCCATTGATCAGCATGGGGGTACCTTCGGGCGCCATGCGGGGGTAACCATCGCCATATCCCGCGGCCACCACGCCGAGGGTAGTATTTCGATCCGCCACCCAGTGTCCTCCATAGCCGACCGCCTCGCCCTGCTGGCAGGCGCGGGTGGCGATGAGCTGGCTCTTGAGATTCATGACCGGGCGCAGGTCATGGTCGGCGGCAAGCTGACCGGTAAACGGGGAGGCGCCGTAGAGCATGAGGCCGGGTCGGATCCAGTCGCTGCGCGATGCCGGCCAGGCGAGGATGCCGGCGGAGTTGGCCATGGCCCGCTCGCCCGGCAGATGAGCAGAGAGGCGGTTGAATTCCTCGATCTGCAGCCGGGTGGCCTGGGTATCCTGCTCATCGGACTGGCTGAAGTGCGTCATCAGATGGAACGGCTGCACCACGTTGCGACAATGGCTCAGCCGCTCGATGAAGGCGGGCAGCTCCAGGGGGCGCAGTCCGAGCCGGTTCATTCCGGTATCGAGCTTGAGCCACACCTTGATGGGGGCGGGCAGACTGGCCTGCTCGAGCAGTGCCAGCTGCTCCCAGGTATGCAAGGTGGTTTGCAGTTCGTGTTTCGCCAGCAGCGGCAGCGCCTCGGCACTGAAGAAGCCTCCCAGCACCAGAATGGGCTTGGTGATGGCGTTGGCACGCAGCACCAGCGCCTCCTCGACCCTGGCCACCGCATAGGCATCGGCCTGGGCGAGGGCGTGGGCCACCTGCAGCAGCCCATGGCCATAGGCATTGGCCTTGAGTACCGCGATGATCTTGCTGTGGGGGGCATGGCGGCGCACCACGGTGAAATTGTGCTGGAGTGCATCGATATCGATGCTGGCCGTAACTGTGTTCATCATGGGTCGGGTGTCTGCTCGATGAGTAGTTGGCTGATGGTTTCAATCCCGATCCGGTGATCCTGGCTGCCGGGACGAGCAAACGGGGGTCACTGAATCATGTTTTTTATATGCTTTAAAATGTAAAAAGATGTTATCAGTTGTTTTTTTGTTGGTAAATTATGTGGCGAATAGGAATGCGTAAATGCGCAAAATACGGAATATTCCTCGGTATAAATTTCCCTGCCAACGCTTTCTCTGGCTCCCTATCGGGCAATATTTATCACTGGTTTTTCCCCTTAAAACGGGAGGGGGATCGAGCCGTTTTCGCACATTGTTGGCGGTTTTTCGCACCGGCTGCGTGCAGGTGGGGTTGCCGACCCCTGGCCAAGGTGCGGGGAGGGGCAGGTGCATGGCAGAGGAGAAAAGCAGGCTACCAGCTCCATGGGGGGTGAAGGTGGAACTGCCGGATTAAAGAGGGCATCTCGTCGAACCGGCGAGTGGTGTACGCCACCAAGAAAGCTTGTGGCCGGCTTGGTGGCGCACGCGGCCGGAGAGACAGGTCATCCGTGGCCAGGGATGGTGAAGCATGGATGTGGGCCGGTTAATTAATCAAGCGGCGAAGATCAGCCTTGAACAGCAGGGCGGGTTATACCAATCAGATTAAAGATGTGATCTAATTGCTCTATTCTGGTTTCACTGTACTCAGTATGTCCGATCCAATCG
>NZ_JAPDBP010000042.1:0-11631 GCF_027705305.1 Aeromonas sp. QDB17 | reverse complement strand
TCGACCGTGCTTTTTCTCTCGCCAGAAGCAGCTAGAATTAGAGTGTAAAGTGATGCCGGTATTTTCATCTCACTTTTTGGGCTAATATCTACCAACTGCTGCGATGCGATAGCCATTACAGACAACATTTGAGTCAAGATCATAAATCTCGGGGCCTTTGTTTTATAGGCGACGACATCCAGTGTATCCCAAAGGGACTGATCTAACCGCTCAATGACAGCTTCAATGGCTCTGTGTTGATTCATTTTTGACCTCCATTGTTTGACTACTTTGTGACCTGGTTGCGATCCATTGATTGACCTCGCTCTGACGCCAGCCGATCGCTGACTTGCCAAGTTTTATCGCCTTGGGAAAGCTGGGATCATGCCGGGAAGACCTGGCGTTCAGCTTGTCATAAATTGTTGATCTAGCGAGGCTAATCATCTTTGTGAGCTCAGTCATCCTAATGATGCGATCTACTGTCTCTAGCGTCATGTGAAATCCTTCTAACGTCTGATTGAATGAGCTCGCATTATGACGAGACCATGGTGTAGGTTAAAAGGAGACAAACTACGGCCCCAATTCCAGGGCAAGTTTGTGAGCATTTTTTGAGCAAAAAAACCATAAAGCGAGCACAAATTGAGCGATTCGTACTCACCCATGCCAACTCTCAATTGCGCCAATCAATTGTTAATCGCCCATATCCAACTGCTGGCTCTTGATCAAGAGTCGCCGGACGCTGTAACAGGAGAACGCCACCTTGCCCGGATCCCCCCTGCTCGCTTGCCGCGGGCTCAACCTCACCCGGGGCAATCGCCTCATCCTGGACAACCTGGATCTCGACCTGCATGGGGGCAGCCTGACTGCCCTGCTCGGCCCGAACGGGGCGGGCAAGAGCTCGCTGCTCAAGTGCCTGACCGGCGAGCTGGCCTATGAAGGCAGCATTTCCCTGTTCGGCCGCGAGCGGCAGGGCTGGGCCGGCGACGCCCTGGCCCACAGGGTCGGGGTGCTGCCCCAGAGCTCGTCCTTGAGCTTCCCCTTCCTGTGCGAGGAGGTGGTGGCCATGGGGCGGCTGCCCCACAGCGAGCCCGCCAGCCGCCGCGACCAGATAGTGCGGGCCGCCATGACCCATGCCGGGGTCGAGCACCTGGCGGGTCGCCTCTACCCCGGCCTCTCCGGCGGGGAGCGCCAGCGGGTGCAGTTCGCCCGGGTACTGGCCCAGATCTGGCAGGAGCCGTCGCCGGGACGGCTGCCCGATCCCGAGCAGCCGCGGCTGCTGCTGCTCGACGAGCCCACCTCGGCCCTCGATCTCAAGTACCAGCACCAGCTGCTCACCATGGCCCGCGCCCTGGCCACCCGCAATACCGCCGTGCTGGTGGTGCTGCACGACCTCAACCTGGCGGCGCGCTACGCCGATCGGCTGGTGATGCTGGAGCAAGGGCGCCTGATGGCGGACGGCTCCCCGAGCGAGGTGCTCACGCCGGCGCTCATCGCCCGTCTCTACGATTATCCCGCCCAGGTCATCCACCACCCCGAGACGGGGCAGCCCATGGTGGTGTGATGCCGGGCGCATCGTCCTTCCTATCCACGACTATCCCGCCCAAGTCATTCACCACCCCGAGACGGGGCAGCCCATGGTGGTGTGATGCCAGGCGCATCGCCCTCCCTCTTCACGACTACCCCGCCCAAGTCATTCACCACCCCGAGACGGGGCAGCCCATGGTGGTGTGACTGGCCGGCATATTGATGAGATTAACAAACAAACAGAGCGCCCTCGGGCGCTCTGTTTGTTTGCAAAGTGACGGGTGACTCAGGCTATCTGGTAGCGGCCCGGCTTGTGATTGAGTGTCAACACCAGGTTACAGATGATGGCCGCGACCACGGAGAGCGCCAGCAGCCAGGGGGAGACCACGAAGAAGGAGGCGATGACGATGGCGCAATCAAGCCCCATTTGCAGCTTGCCAGCACGGACGCCGAACTTGTCCTGAATAAACAGCGCCAGGATGTTGAAGCCCCCCAGGCTCGCCTTGTGGCGAAACATGATGAGCAGCCCCATGCCGATCAGGGTGCCACCGATCAGGGCCGCATAGACGGGCTCTATCTTGCCTATCTGCAGCACGGCGTTGAGGTGATCCGTCATGAAGGAGACGGTGGCCACGGCGGCGAAGGTATTGAGGGTGAAGCGCGGCCCCATCCTGAGCCAGGCCAGGGCGTAGAACGGCAGGTTCATGGTGAAGAACAGCAGGCCGAAGCTCAGGCCTGTGACCTGCTGCAACAGCAGCGCCAATCCGGCGGTGCCGCCGGTGAGCAGACCGACCTGATGAAACAGGAAGATGCCGAGGGAAACGAAGCCTGCCGCGGTCAGCAGGGCGAGCACATCCTCATAGAGCGGATGGGCCGAACGGGGGGTGTTGTCCATAACCTTATGTCCAGTAGCGAAGTGAAAAGAGTGTCTGAGGCCCGATGACGGGCGCGAGCCCCGTGAGTCGGGACTTCGTTATGGTCACAGTGTCCATTTTGAGTGACCCGGATCACAAGTACGGGACCGAATGCGCCGAAATGGTGCGCGTCAGCGCCGCGTTACAACCCTTGCACCAAAATATGTCATCCCCTCTCCCCTCCCAGCCTGAAGATAACCTGAAAAACCCAGGGTATCTCGCTGTCAGCGAGTCAGAATCGTTCTAAAATGACCCCCTTGCCACTGGCTGCGGAGCGACAGCAGATGAGAGTCAGCGTATTCGGAATAGGTTATGTGGGACTGGTTCAGGCCGCCGTACTGGCCGAGATGGGCCACAGGGTGACCTGTGTGGATGTGGACGCAGCCAAAGTCGAGCGGCTGAGAGCGGGTATCATCCCCATCTTCGAGCCCGGCCTCGCCCCCCTGGTACAGACCAACCACCAGGCAGGCCGTCTGCTGTTCACCACGGATGTGGCCGAGGGGGTGGGTTTTGCCGAACTCATCTTCATCGCGGTCGGCACCCCGCCGGATGAAGATGGCTCAGCCGATCTCAAGCACGTGCTGGCGGTGGCCGGTACCATAGGTCGACTGATGCAGAGCGGCAAGGTGGTGATCAACAAGAGCACAGTGCCGGTCGGCACCGCCAACCGGGTGCACCAGCATATCGCCGCCATCCTTGCAGAGCGCGGGGTCGACCTCCCCCTCGAGGTGGTCTCCAACCCGGAGTTTCTCAAGGAGGGGGCCGCGGTGGCCGACTGCCTGCGGCCGGATCGCATCATCATCGGCACCGGCTCGGCCCACGCCATGTCTCTGCTTGAGGAGCTCTATGCCCCCTTCAACCGCAATCGGGATCGCATCATCCAGATGGACGCCCGCAGCGCCGAGCTGACCAAGTATGCCGCCAACGCCATGCTGGCCACCAAGATCTCCTTCATGAACGAGATGGCCACCCTGGCGGAGAAGCTCGGCGCCGACATCGAAGAAGTACGCAAGGGCATAGGCGCCGACCCGCGCATCGGCCACCACTTCATCTATCCCGGCTGCGGCTATGGCGGCTCCTGCTTCCCCAAGGACGTCAAGGCGCTGATCCACACTGCCAGCGAGGCAGGCTGCGATGCCCCCCTGCTGCATGCGGTGGAACGGGTCAACGACGGCCAGAAGCACAAGCTCATGGCCCGCCTGCAGCAGCACTTCGGCAGCGATCTGACGGGACGGACCTTCGCCCTCTGGGGCCTGGCCTTCAAGCCCAACACCGACGACATGCGCGAGGCACCGAGCCGGGTGCTGATGGAGGCGATCTGGGCCGCTGGCGGCAAGGTGCAGGCGTTCGATCCCGAGGCAATGACCGAGGCCCAGCGTCTCTATGGCCTGCGGGACGATCTGACTCTGTGCGGTACTCAGGAAGCGGCCCTCAAGGGAGCCGACGCCCTGCTCATCTGCACCGAATGGCAGCAGTTCCGCGCCCCGGACTTCGAGCTGATACAGCGTACCTTGAAACAGGCCGTCATCATCGACGGTCGCAACCTCTATGATCCGGCCCGCCTGCACCAGCGCGGCTTTACCTACTACGCCATCGGCCGGGGCGACAGTCTGGCCACCGGACTGCACAAGGAGCAACGGCAATGAAATATCTGGTCACCGGTGCCGCCGGATTCATCGGCTTCCATGTGGCGCAGAGGCTCTGCCACGACGGTCATCAGGTGGTCGGCATCGACAATCTCAACGACTACTACGAGGTGAGCCTGAAGGAGGCACGCCTCGCACGGCTCAGCCCCCTGCCCGGCTTTCGCTTCGAGCGCTTGGATCTCGCCGATCGGGTCGCCATGGCCGAGCTGTTCGCGCGCGAGCGGTTCGAGCGGGTGATCCACCTGGGTGCTCAGGCCGGGGTGCGCTATTCCCTCGACAACCCCTTCGCCTACGCCGACAGCAACCTCACCGGCACTCTCACTGTGTTGGAGGGATGCCACCATCACGGGGTCAAGCATCTGGTCTACGCCTCCTCGAGCTCGGTGTACGGCCTGAACGAGCAGATGCCGTTCAAGACCTCGGACGGGGTGGATCACCCTGTCTCCCTCTACGCGGCGAGCAAGAAGGCTAACGAGCTGATGGCCCACTCCTACTCCCACCTCTACGGCCTGCCCACCACGGGTCTGCGCTTCTTCACCGTCTACGGCCCCTGGGGTCGGCCCGACATGGCGCTGTTCAAGTTCGTGCGCGCCATCCTCAAGGGGGAGCCCATCGATATCTACAATCAGGGCCAGCTCAGTCGGGACTTCACCCATATCGACGACATAGTGGAGGGCATAGTGCGCATCGCGGACCGGCCGCCGGTCGGCGACCCGAACTGGCAGGGGCAGACCGATACCAGCCCGGCCCCCTACCGCCTCTTCAACATCGGCAACGGCAGCCCGGTGCGGCTGCTGGACTTCGTGGAGGCCATCGAGACTGCGCTCGGCAAGCCGGCGATCCGCAACCTGCTGCCCATGCAGCCCGGCGACGTGCTCGCCACCTGGGCCGACACCGAGGCGCTGTTCGAGGCGACCGGTTATAAACCCAAGATGGCGCTGCAAGAAGGGGTAGAGAGCTTCGTCGCTTGGTACAAGGCGTATTACCAAGTCTGACCGCGCCGAGAGATCTGACGATGAAGAGGGGCTGCCAATGGCAGCCCCTCTGTTTATCCGACTTATCCGTCTGCTGTCCGGGCTCAGGGCCCGGGGGTATAGCTGAAGGGCTCTATCTGTGGACTGAGACCGCGGCACTCCGGCTTGAGGGCATCCGCGCCAGCCAGCAGCCAGTCGGTGCGATGACGGTTGCCGAGGTTCGTCATCCGCACCGCATCGAAACACACCGTCATGATGTCGGCCGAGCCCAGCACATGGCGCCTGGGCCCGGCCGCCACCCAGGCCGCCGCCTCCCGGGCCTGCTCCCCGTCCCCCAGCAGGTAAGGATAATGGCGCACGGGTTGTAGAGCGAACAGCAGGTGCTGCTCCTTGAAGCCGGCCAGCAACAGCTCGTCGCCCACAGGCACCTGCTGCGCCGCCAGCGCCATCACCCCCTCCGGGGTGCGCATGTCGTTGAGCTTCACGCAGATCCAGCTGGAGTAGATCAGCCAGCCCACCGCCAGCGAGCAGAAGATGGCTGTGAGCGGTGCCCGGCGCAGCAAGGCGTTGAGCAGCAGCAACGCCGCCCCCATCGCCAGCAGGGGCAGCCAGGGCGCCGGGCCCAGATCCCCCAGCTTGCTCGCCAGCTTGGCGCTGAATGCCAGCGCCCCCGCCCCGCCCAAACAGATGATCCCCAGCAGCCAGCCGAGCCCGCCCAGCAGGCGCGCGGGCCAGACCCGCGCCAGCAGCTCGGCGACGAAGGGAGCCGTCAGCAGGGCCAGCGCCGGCGTGCCCGGCGTGACATAGACGCCGCGCTTGCCCGGCGACACCGAGAAGAAGACGATCACCAGCACCAGGTAGCCGAGCAGCAGGATGATGCGCTTGTCCTGCCCCAGGATGGCCTTGCGCCACGCCACCACCAGCCAGGGCAGCAGCAGGGAGACCGGCAGCCAGAACGGCGGGATCACCGAGGTGAGGTAGTACCAGAACGGTTTGACGTGATGCCAGGCGTTGGCATAGCGGGTCACCGTCTGGCGCAGCAGTATGTTGTCCCGGTAGGCCTGCAGCACGGGATCGCCGCTCTGGGCCACGGCGAGCAACATGGGCACCAGCCACAGGCCGATGGCCAGCAGCATGAACAGCGGCCCCGCCAGCCCCTTGAGCCAGTCGCTCCTGGAGGCGGCACGGATCTTCTCGCGGTGGGTCCAGATCGCAGGGATCAGGATTAGCAAGGCCAGCAGCCCCACCCCCTTGGTGATGATGCCAAGCCCGGCGGCGAACCAGCCGAGCCAGTACCAGCGCCAGCCGCCACCGCAGAGCAGGAAGCGGACGAAGCCGTAGACGCCGAGGGTGATGAAGAAGGTGACCAGCGCATCGATCTGCGCCGTCTTGGCCTGCAGGGTGAACTGGAGGGTAAACAGCAGCAACAGCCCTGCCAGGAAGCCCACCGAGGGGTTCCACAGGCGGCGGCCCATGTCCCACACCAGCGTGATGGTCAGCAGACCCGCCAGCAGGGAGGGCAGCAGAAACGCCACCTTGATGGAACCGGTCAGCAGATACCCCAGTGCTATCCCCCACATAAACATGGGGGGTTTGTCCGGGTAGATCTCGCCACCGCGCATGGGGAAGAGCCATTGCCCGCTCTCCACCATCTCCTTGGCGATCAGGGCGAAGCGCGGCTCGTCGGCGGGCCAGGGATCCCGCAGCCCGAGGCCGGCCCCCAGCACCACCAACGCGATCAGCAGCAGCCAGCCGAGAGATCTTTGATTGAGCAGGAAACGGTCATTTACCATGACGAGCCTCATAGTCGTTGACGACCTTGTCCCGCTTCCAGCCTCTGTGCTGGATATCCAGATAGAGGCTGTAGAGCGCGGTAAAGGTGGGGAAGAGGTTCTGCAACACGCCGACCGAGTCCTGTTTGGGCGAGAAGACGAAGTAGCTCAGGGTCATCAGGCTGCCGAGCACGCTCATGTACCAGAACAGGCGCGGGATCACCGGCTTGCCGGCGCGCTTGGAGGCGACGAACTGCACCAGCCAGCGGCCGCCGAACATCAGCGCCCCTGTGTAGCCGATGATCTTCCAGCCCGTCACATGCAGGCCAGTCCAGTCGAACCAGGTCAGCTCCATGGAGAGCAGGGCATCGATCATCGCCATCCTCCCAGGTGCAACCCGCCGACATGCAGGGCAAGCTCATCCCGGTCCAGCCAGATCGACGGCATCGAAAGCAGGGCATCGATCACTCCAATGTCTCCCTGATCTCGACCACCTTGGAGCGGCGCTGCAACCACCAGACGCCGACCACGTCCACCAACCCGACCCAGAGCCGGTTCCAGACGCCATATTTGGAGACACCCGCCTGCCTGGGTCTGTGGTTGACCGGCCAGGGGGACATGCGGCCACCCTGGGCCTGGATCAGGGCCGGGATGTAGCGGTGCATATGGTTGAAGCCGGGCAGGCGCAGATACCAGTCACGGCGCACCACCTTGAGGCCGCAGCCGGTATCCGGGATGCCATCCCGCAGCAGCAGATCGCGAAAACCGTTCGCGAGTTTGGACGAGAGGCGCTTCACCCAGTCATCGCGCCGATTGACGCGATGGCCGATGAGCCCGACCTGGTGCTTGTCCGAGGCGAAGCGACGCCTGGCCTCCTCCAGCATGGCGGGAATGTCGGCCGGATCGTTCTGACCATCGCCATCCAGCACCACCAGCCAGTCACCGCGGCCGTGGCGCACGCCACTCAGTACCGCCATGCTCTGGCCGACGGCCCTCGCATGACGCACCACCTGCAGCGCGGGGAATTGCGCCTTCAGACCGCAGAGCAGGGCGTAGCTGTCATCCTCGCTGCCATCGTCCACATAGATCAGCTCGTAGCTGTATTTCCCCGCCAACGCGGCATCGATCTCGCCGATGAGGGGGGCCAGATTGTCCCGCTCATCCTTGGCGGGCACCACGACAGAGACCTCGATTGAATCAACCATATGCGCTTCCCAATCATGACGAAGGATGCAATCGGTTCGATTGCGCCCCCCATTTCTATTTTATCGACAAGCTGACTAACATCATGCAAATACAAGGCGTTAGGCAGCAAGATCGGCAGTCTATTGCCACAAAAATAATAAATCTATCAATTTGAATTGTGCCATGGAGAAGAGGATCGCGAAGTGCAGCCACCTGGCGTTCGTCGCCAGAGTCTTTTCCTTCTCTGCCAAAAGTTCCATACCGTTTTCATCTCTGATGGCCGAACACATAACCAGATGTTCCATCTCCTGGCTGGCAACCCCCCCATATCGCACCTATATCTTGCGGATACGAAAGACGAGGTATCCATCATGCAGAGACTCTGCACCTGGAGCTGGGGACTCCTGCTACTGCTTGTCACACCATCCTCCCATGCCGATGCCTTTCGCCAGGCCCCGAAGGCGATGAGCGCCCTGCGTCAGGGCCTGTCTCTTGATCAGATCTTGATCCCCTGCGCCATCAGATCCTTGGCGGCAAGAAAGCCATCCAGTTTACTTTGCAGGGCTTCCCAACCTTCCCAGAGGGCGCCCCAGCTGGCAATTCCGGTTCGCTTGCTGTCCATAAAACCGCCCAGTCTAGCTATCGCCATGTAAGCCCACTGCAAGCTACCTGCTTTCTCTTTGCGCTTGCGTTTTCCCTTGTCCAGATAGCCCAGTAGCTGACATTCATCCGGGGTCAGCACCGTTTCTGCGGACTGGCTTTCTACGTGTTCCGCTTCCTTTAGCAGCCCTTGCGCCCTGAGTGCTTGCGGCAGCGTGAAGCTTTCTCTGAGCTGTAACAGCCTGACCGCAACAAACGAGAGGATCGAGACCATCCGCTCCAGATTATCCGGCTCCTCCATGCGTTGCCTCTCGGCTCCTGCTCCGGTTTTCCATGCCTTATGGAACTCCTCGATCCGCCAGCGATGGGTATAAATGTCGATGACGCGCAAGGCTTGGGCTAGCGACTCGACCGGTTCGCTGGTCAGCAACAACCATTTCAACGGGGTCTCACCCTTGGGCGGGTTAATCTCCTCGGCCAGCACCGCGTTGAGCGTGATATTCCCCTGTTTTAGCGTGATGCGCCCACTGCGCAGGCTCAAGCTCGCCTTGCGGGCTGGTCGATTTTTACGTTTACCGCGTTTATCCACCACGCCCTTTTGCGGAATGCTGATCTGATAGCCACCCAACTCCGGTTGGTTCTTCAGATGGTCGTACAGATACAACCCAGACTCTACGTCCTTGCGTGGGTGCTTGGAGCGCACCACGAAGCGCTCGTTATGCGCCAGTTTGTCCTGCAGATAAGCATGAATATCGGCTTCGCGGTCACAGACCGCAATCACGTTGCTCATCATGCTGCCCATGCGTAACCGGCTAGTTGCGGCCGCTGCCAGCCATTTGCCACTCTCCTTTTCATCCGCATCGGCAGGGTCATCCGGGCGCATCCACCACTCCTGATGCAGTAATCCTACGGTGCGGAATGTGGTGGCCTCGAGCAAGAGAACGGAGTGAACCCACCATCCGCGGGATTTATCCTGAATAGAGCCCAGCTTGCCAAGCTCTTCGGCGACCTGGTGGGTATCTATTCACCAGGACGGGGTTGACGGCATCAGTTCTGCCGGGATGGGATAATCTGTCTTCTCGATGCACGCCCTGACCACGGCCCTCAACCACTCCTGTGGGCAGCGGCCCAATCGCTTGCCGGTCTCCACCAACGACAGGATGCGCTGGCGAAACAGCTCGCCCCGGTGAGACCACACGCCGTAGCTACCCTTGCGCCAGAGCACATAGCCACGCAGCGCCCGCTCCGCCTCGTTGTTGGTCAGCGCTATTTCGTCGTCAGTCATAAACCGCCACAGCATCTCGTCATCCCGCAGCAGCAACTGGCATCGTCCACGGTAGCGTTTGCTGCACAACAGGGCGCCGCGCTCCAACTGGCTTCGCCAGCTTTGCCGGTAACGCGCGAGCCTGCGCAGGTATTTCTGCTTGCTCAACGCACCGCTTTCCCAACGGTGCCGGGTACGAAACACCGCATCCGCCAGCAAGACCAACCGGGCACCGATGGGCTGGTTGCACTGCTCGCTACTCTCGGCGATGGCCACGAGATTGCGGGCCACGTGGGCCCAGCACAGTTGCCGCTGGTCGGCGTCGATAAACCGGTAGCCGGCGTACTGGTCGGTCACCAGCACCCCGTCAAACTCGGCGCCCAGCAGCCGCTTGGCCGCCTCCTGACCACGGCCATAGGCCGTCATGAAGCAGACGGCTATCTTGCTCAGCGCCAGCCACATCCAGCGGCGCTCTCCACCCCGCTGATGCCGGGTCTCATCGGCATGAACGTGGGTGGCCGTCTGCACCTGCTGCTTGATGGCCTGGTAGGTCGGGGTGAGCATGGCACTCACCCGCCCCTGCGCCTCACTGATGGCGCCCCGGCTAAAACTCAGGCCGAAATGCTGTTTGAGCTGCTGCTGTATCTGGCTGACGCTCTGGTGAAACTGGCCGCTTTGCAGCGCGATGTAGCTGAGCAGATTGGCCCCCATCTGGCTGCTGCTGACGTTGTCTGGCAGTGCGGCCTGGGTCGTGCCGATACACCGTGAGCAGGTCGCACGATACAGTTGGTGTTCGGTGACGAGATAGCTCACCTCGGGCAGCTCGAACACCTGATGAACCTGATAGGGTTTGGCATGGGCCACCATGTCCCCGCCACAGCAAGCGCAATCGGCGGCAGGGTAATGCGGGACCAGGGTCAGGCGGGCATCAAGCGGATGCCGCTCGCGGCGATGTCCCTTGTGACCGGGCTGCGCCCCCCGTTGCTTGCCGGACGCCGGACGCTTGCGGGCCGGCGGCGGTGCACCGGGGCCGTCGCTGGAAGGCGGCTTGGAGGAGTTGCCGCTGTGCTGATTGAGGCGGTCCTCCAGCTCGGCGATGCGGTCGAGGAGCTTATAAATCAGCTCGTTGGCCTGCTCCAGAGTGGTGGGCATTCCCGCGGAATGCATGGTGTTTTTGCTCATGGGGGGAGCGTATCTAAGGAGCAGGATCAAGCAAGCAGGAAAGTGGGATCAAGAGACGATCGTCTCATTTTTCCTGTGTCAATACTGTTCCGGTGAATACTTACCTGGTGGCGATAACTCAAAGAGGTGGTGTCCTCAATGGCCAGCAGTTCGGGAAACTCCTGAGCCAACTTGACTGTTTGCATGGCGCCAGCCTTTCTGATCGCCTCGGCAGAAACGTTGGGATTGCGGATAAATCGGTAAGCGCCTTCCTGCATGGCTTCACTACCCTCTGATGAGATGGTTATTGATTTACCAGAATATTTTGCCAATTGGGCGGCGACGTTAACCAAGCGGGCAGTACGGCGAGGATCACCCAGCGCCGCCGAAGAGAACACAGATTTAGCCCAGTCGGCCGCACGATGAAGAGCAGAAGTTATCATGAACGTTACCATGTTAGGAGGTCACATGGAAGATCAGATCCTGGAAAACGGGAAAGGTTCCGTTCAGGACGCTACTTGTGTATAAGAGTCAGATCCAACTGTGTTCGTACAAAACACATCTTGAGTGTTCAAAAAATGCACATACAACCACTCTGCAACGAACCCAACA
>NZ_JAPDBP010000041.1:0-12279 GCF_027705305.1 Aeromonas sp. QDB17 | reverse complement strand
TTGTCATTGAACACCTCAAATAATGGTGGCGACTGTACCACCTAAAACGGTGTCCGGGATGATTAGACCACTACAAGGTTGTTTGTACGCCGTCTGATTGTCCTTCTTGGACAATACCGGGCGTGTAGTTGTCTTCATCGAAGTTTGAAATCGCATCAGAGACTTTTTCAGGGGTGGATAGATAAGACTCGTTTTTATCTAAGGGTTCTGTTTGCTCCGGGGTGGGTCGGTTGTTGCGGAGACGGGCCTCACGGTCGGCAATGAAGTGCGGGAGCAAGAGAGCCATCACTCTCTCATAGTGGGCTCGGCCTAGTGCTCTCAACTCGTTGGGGATGCGGATCTCGGCCTCGTTGTCCCCCGAGTTCTTGTGCAAGTACCAATCCCATCCGATAGCATCCTCCATGCCGCGACGCTCGACGGTGTGCTGCTGATGCCGTGAGTCCAGGGCCTCCCACGAACCGCCCGCTTGCTTGAGCTTCTTTTTCTTCTCTTTAGTAATGCTGCCGAAGTAGATCCCATGACAGTGTGACCGGCCCTTATTGTCCTCTTCGACGCAGAGCATGATTTTGCAATCGAGCGCTCGTTCGATGCGGTTTGCCAAGGTGTCAATCAGATCCACAGGGCTCTTGGCTGCGTCCTCTTTGGACAGGTTCAAGCTTATGGCCGTGTATTGCTTACTTTTTCTCCCCTGCATCACTGCGGATACAACCCATGCAAACCTCTCTTGAGATGTGATACGTTCCCATGGGCTTCTTGGGCGCTTTCTCCAGTTGGGATTAGAAGTAAGTAAGAAGAGATTATCAGAACACTGATCATATACTACAGATCGAATCTGTTTTTCGAAGTCTTGACGGGACGCGAAGGCAGACAGAATAAGGCTCTCGCCCACAATGAGTCCCACCACCTTGGCGTGGGAATTTGTTTTAGCGATCTGGCCTATTATCTTCTCGACAGAGCTTCTCCCCCTCGCCTTGTGATGGTTCCCTTTGAGGGCATCACGGGTAAGCGCATTAGTCCACTCAGTAGCGACATCAAAGATACCCCTGCCTGGTGTTTCACGGATATTCTGACGGGTTGTTTCCAGCTCGGACGGCTTTTGCTGCTTACGAGGTTTGCGCTGCTTTCGTAGTTTGAATGACTCGCTGTGAGGGCTGCATTTGTTGTCCAAATGGGGCTTTTTTGATATAATCATCTTGCGTAATTTCTAGCTATGCCGCTCTTTGTAAGAGCGGTATTTTTTTATCCTCTCCCTGCCATCGGCAAGGCGTTCATTTCGTTCCACTGAATCGTGCGAAACACACACGACTTCGCCACGGCCCGGCCTAGTTAGGTCAGTATCCGTGTCGGTTCTGTCCAGCGATGAAATGACGCCTGAAACGGCGTTAGCTTTAGAAAGGCCGATCTATCAGCCAAAGATTACGGATGGTAATCTCTAACAAAAGCGCGGAATGGTCAACCCTATAGTGATGATGGGAGGCCCCACGCAATGCGTTCTTGTTCCTGCTCGGCGCGAAGGACTGCGATTTCCTCTTCAAGCATATCCCGTACTTCTAGCACCGGTAGCTCCTCTACTACCTCAGGCTCTGCTGCCAAGGTGAGAACCCGGCGTAGTCCATCCGATGCCAGCTTACCGGTGGTGGCGACCGCTGAGAGGATCTTGGCTGCTTGGAGTGGGTCACATTCGCCGTCGATGGTCAGGTTATCCAACAGCTCTGCGGCCTTAGTGTGAAGCTGATGACACAGGGCCACCTGAGCTCTGACGAGCCTTGCACCTTCGTTGGCGGCGAACTCAGAAGATAGCGACGCTCGCAAGCCTGCCCTAGCCTCTTCTACGAGCTCCCCGCGAGCAGATCCTGGTCGTGCCCCTGACCGGGCCCTGATTCGCTTAACCGTCGATAGGCTGAGCCCGGTCTGTTCAGCCACAGCAATGACCGGCCAGTCTGCAGCGAGCGCTGCGATAGCCTGAGCCTCAATCTTCGGCGATGTGCGACGCATAGCGCTTCCACTCCTTGCCGAAGAGTTCAGACGGTTTCGAGTCATTCACCATGGCTATGGCTTGCCTGCAAATGCTGGTTGGTGAAAAAAGCCGCTCGGATGCCAGTCTGGCAAGCCGGAGACCAGCATCGAGAGGGAGGCGTATTACTTTCACTGTATTCTGCGGCTTCATGGAGAGGCGCTTGATCTTCATGGGTTCACCAGTCTCGAAGTATTCAAGGGCCATGCTTAAAAAGTGGGCGTTGCTTACGCTCGTCAAGCTCGCCCATGTCGACACCACCTCGGCGTCAGGTCGTGGGAGGCTGACAAACTTGATGGCTTTGAGGGGAGGCATGGCGGTGCTGGTGCTTTGACTGATTTCGGTAGGCATTGCTTAGCTCCTGAGTGATTGCAACGCCATATGATAACATGTGAAACAAACAAGCCATATATGATGTAACCAGTATATTAGCTACAAATTATGATAGTGATTACTTACAACAAGAGACGTATTAACCGTCTTTGATAATGAGCAGTGCCTCAAGGGTTGGCGTTCTGCGCTTTGGGGGCTTGGACTCAATACTGTTGACTACGGCATCTGCAAAGCGTCCCGTTGAGCTCGTTGAGGCCAGCATCCAGCCTCAGTGTCACCTTGCCTTGTCGGATCTGCTCCAACGTCTCCGAGCTCATGGTGATGCGCGTCATGATTTGCCCTCCTACACTGCCCGGCAAGCACGTTTTACACTGGCAGGCGAGATCCCGAAGTGCTCGGCGGTTGTCTGAATGCTCGCGGCGTTCTCCCTACGCCAGATGGCAACGGCGGTATCGTCGATGGTCTTCTCACGCCCTAAAGTTTTGCCCTCTGCCTTAGCCTTGGCAATCCCAGCCATCTGGCGGGCCTTGATGTTTGAGCGTTCCAGCTCTGCGACGGCGGCCAGCATGGTTAACATGGCCTTACCGATAGGCGTGGACAGGTCGAATCCCTCCCGCAAGCTGATGATCGATACCCCCTTGGCTTGCAGCGCCTCAACCGTGTGCAACACGTCGATGGTGTCACGCCCAAGACGGTCAACGGCGGGAACGATTAGCGTGTCTCCCTTCCGCACAAACTTGAACAGCTCGGAGAATTCCGAGCGATCTAATGCCTTCACTGCACCAGATACGCCCTCGTCAGCGAACCACGTTTCAACCTTGTGGATCTGCTCAATGCTGTGGCGCTGAGCCTCAACGCTCTGCTCGCCAGTGCTTACCCTTAGATACCCGATAACAGCCATTGTTTCCCTCTGGAGTGGCTCAAAAAGTATGGGTCACAATATATGACTGGCTCATAACAAAAGCAACAGTTTTGAGCCATGCTTCTGAGGGGGGAAGGGCGGCGGCTCAGAAGGTAAACTTTATGAGCCACCCGAAAGAGGTTAGTCTCAGCTTCACAACGTCCAATGCCATCAAATATTCAATGAAGGTTATGAAGGTAAATTGACTCTTATGCAGCCATCCCTGGGGATATCCTATTCATCACCCCAGTAGGCTGACTGTTCGTCGGATTGATACTCGTCGTCAGGGTACTCGTCAGCGGGTAATGGGTCTGATGCCTCCATTGCTGTGATTGCCTCTCGAAGTCTGATGACGGACTCTTCGGTGCGAGGCTGATAGCCATTAAAGAAACCGGAATCGGTCTCGATACTGGCAAAATGTTCTTTGATCTCTGGCGATAGTTTCTCAGCATCAGATCCACTAACCCTGCCAATGCCTTCGCGAGTTAAAAGTATTCTGCGGTTTGTTCCGTCTACAAACGTGATGTGTATCAAAAGCATGAACCGCGCCGATCCGCTTGGGATCTCTTCTTTTAGGCGTTGCCCGTATTTCATCATGTGCGAACGAATGCTGAGATTCGCATGGCTAGGCCGGCCAATGGTCATCAGCTTGATACTGTCTCGCAGTAGCTCCCGCATGTACTCGCGGGCCTCATCGTTTCGAGGATCGAGGATGCTTTCAGAGACCTCTGCCCATCGGCTTTGTAGAGCTGTCGGGTTCTGCACCTCAATCGCGGCGTCTTCGGCTTTGGCCTGTTCTAGCCTCTTACTAAGTGCGGCTTTTTGCTCATCAAGCTCTTGGAACATGTCGAGCAAAGTAGGTGACAGACCCTGTACCTTTCGGCGTTCTCCCAGAATTCTCAGATCCTCATCTACTACCGCTATCTGCCCCTCAATTACGGAGACTTGGCTGGTAGACTTTCGTTCAGGCTCTCTCCATGTCTTGTCCAGGCAGATCTCGAGCAGGGCACGCTCGATCTGTTCGGCCCGTTTACTCCATCCGACGCAAGCATATTCAGTACGGTGGGCACTACAGCGATAGTTCAGCGACCCACCCGCCTCTCTATTCATGTGGACGCCTGCACCGCAGTGCATACAGACCACCTCTTTGAGTCCAGCAAAGAGGCTAACGGCGGTCGCCTTCCCCGTTGTCTTGGGTCGCTGGCGGCGTGTCCGAGCATCAATCAAACGGTGATACTCATCCTCAGTTAATAGCGGCGGATAGTAGCCAAACAGAGTTATTCCGTTGATCACCTTCTCCCCGATCAGAGCCTTCGTTTTGTGAAAACGTCTGAGAACGTGAATGCTCCACGCTCCCGGCTCTCGCTTGTCTGAACGATGAATCGGGCACTCGGGAGCGTCAGCGTTAAGCCACTCGGCAATCTTGTATGGGCTCTGCCCGTCAATCAGCTTGAGTGCAATTTCGCGGGCGAGGGGGTGATATATCGGGTGGGGCCTGACAGCTCCATCTTTCGAATCCACCCACCAAACATCATTCCCAACGACCTTGATTGCGTTGGCATAGCCTGAGTCGTGGCGCTCTCCCTGCTGATGGCGACTGATTGCCAGATCGGTGAGCTTGTAGACTCTTGCCTGTTTCGTCTTGCTCTCCCCGTGGGCTCGCTCCAATGCTAGGATCGCTAACTGTATATCAAGCCCGTCGGAGAGCTTATCTCCGTGAGGGTCGCAAAATGTTCGGCCTTCAATGGCTGAATGAATGCCGATCCCTTGCTTCAAAATAGCTGTGAGATCGTGGGTCGCCTGCACAACATCCTGACGGCTGAAACGGTCAAGGCTGCTCACAACCAAGATTGAACCGGGGGCGACCTCTCCGACCTTTGCCGCCTTTAGGAAGCCCCCTAGCTGCCCATCCTTGATGTGGTGGCCATGAAATGCAGACTTGCCGCTGTCTATCATTCGGTGTTCGTAGATTGACAAGCCGTAGCGCTCAGAGAGGGTCTGCAATAACGCTTCTTCCTCCTGTATCGTGAGCCCCTGCCCCTTTGCTTGCTTGGTTGAGCTGATGCGACTATATGGGTAAATCTTTGGCTCTATCACTGCCGGCGCCCTCGACCTTCTCGTGTCAGTTTTCGCTGTACTTTTACATAGGCGGCCAGTCTACACCAACATCTAACATTGACACTATGGCCAGCCCGGTGCGCTGGAAGATCTGCCCACCGAGGCGCTGCGCGAGCAGTTCGAGACCAACCTCTTTGGCTGGCATCACCTCATTCGCCAGGTATTGCCCCCCATGCTGGCGGCAGGCGAGGGGCGCATCGTGCAGAACAGCTCGGTGCTTGGCCTGGTGGCCATGAAGTATCGTGGCGCCTACAACGCCAGCAAGTTCGCGCTGGAAGGCTATACCGACACCCTGCGCCTGGAACTCGCGGGCAGCGGCGTGCACATCAGCCTGATCGAACCCGGCCCCATCGACACCCGGTTTCGCGCCAATGCCCGGGAGGCCTTCCTGCGCCACATAGACCCGAGCGCGAGCCGCCATCAGGACGCCTATGCCCAGACGCTGGCCAGGCTGGAGCGTGAAGGGGGTGCCCGGGGCTACACCCTGCCAAGCGAGGCCTGCATCCCGCCGTTAGTGCATGCGCTCACGAGCAAGCGTCCCAGGCACCGCTACCCGGTCACCTTCCCGACCAAATTGTTTACCGTGCTGCGCCGCCTGCTGCCAAGCCGCTGGCTGGACAAGCTGCTGATCAAATCCGCCTGATAAAGAGGGCCCTCGGCGGGCCTCCTCTTGACATGCACCTGTCTTAGCAACGATGCCTGCTCAATAGTGCTGGCCGTTGCTGTAGTAGTGACTCTTGACGATGGGCAGCACCTGCACCACCACATAGGTCTGCTCCCCCAGCACCGCTTTCAGGTGGCGGGTGATGAGGGCGGCGGCGGCATCCTGCATCTCCTGCGGTCGCTCGAACCAGACCAGCTCCACGAAGGGAAAACCGGCTTCGGGCTGGCCATCTCGTACCCACTGGCTCGGCACGCACTCCAGGGTGACGAACTCCGGCTTGCCACCGGTCAGGGCGCAGAGGTCCGCCATCAGGGGGGCGCTTATCCGCTGCAGGGTGTCGACAGAAACTGCCCGAAAACGAAGGTGGGGCATGGGAAACCTCTTGGCTGTGACAAATGAGGACTTATCATAGAGCACTCATCCCGCTCACATAAGGTGCCTCATGAGATTCCATCCCACGCTGCTCTCCTTCCTGCTCTGCCTGCTGCTGCCGCTCCATGCCATGGCCGATCCGGCCTTCTACCGCATCAACAAGGGCAACGAACAGCACTGGCTGCTGGGGTCCATCCATGCGGGCAAACCCTCTCTCTATCCCCTGCCGGACCCGGTGGAGCGCGCCTGGCAGCAGAGCCGCGCCCTGGTGATGGAGGTGGACATGACCCACATCAGCCAGGAGCAGTGGCAGGAGATGGGCGCCATCACCCGGCTCGTCGACGGCAAGACCCTCAAGGATCACCTGCCCATCGACCTCTACCGTCGCACCCTCATCGCCGCGGGCCAGAACGGTCTGAACGAGAGCATGCTGGCCCCGCTGCGTCCCTGGTTTGCGGCCATTACCCTGACCCAGGCGGCCCTGGAGCGCACCGGCTATCGCGGTGAATACGGTGTCGACCAGCACTTCGCCAAGCGGGCGAACGACGGCGGCAAGCCCATCGTCGGGCTGGAGACCCTGCTGGAGCAGCTCGGCTATCTCGCGAGCGTCGGCGACAACCAGACCCTGATGCTGGAGAGCACCCTGGACGAGCTGCCCGACATCCAGCAGGGGTTCGACGCCGTGATGACCGCCTGGCAGAACGGGGACGAGGCCACCCTCATCAATCTGCTCAGGGAGGAGATGGCGCCGCCCAAGCTGCAAGCCTGGCTGGAACAGACCCTGCTGGCGGAGCGCAACCGCAACTGGGTCAAGAAGTGGCCCAGCCTGCCGAACGAGAGCTTTATCGTGGTAGGGGCCCTGCATCTTTACGGCGAGCACGGGCTGCTCGCCCTGCTGGAGCAGCAGGGCTGGCGCATCACGCCCCTCACCGAACCGACCCTGGAGAAAGCAAAATAGCGTCCAGTCCGGCGACCTGACGCGCCGGATGCGCGTCGGCTCACAGAATTTGCTGCCGATTAAATAACCAGAGAGGGAGTTGATCGAGATCATCCCCTCCCTCCTGAAGAGGTATCTATCATGCCTGTCACCGCCCAGTGACAGGAGTGAACGAGATGGAATTCTGGATGAACCTGATGTTCGGCAACAGCGTGGGGCTGATGTCCATGCTGGTGATTTTCGGCACCTTCCTGCTCATCAGCGCCTATGCGGTCTATTTCATCTACAAGGTGATGCACGCAGAGCCGCCCAAAGAGGGGCAATAACCAGGCTCGCTCAGACCGCCCTCCCCGGCAGGGCCGGGGCCTGCGAGCGTTGCCATTCTAAGGCCCACCAAGGCCCGCTATACTGGCTCCCTCATTTTCATGCGGGGAGCCTGCCGTGTCTCATAACGACGAACTCTCACTGTTCCTGCTTGAAGTGGCCGACGTGCGGCCCCTTCGCAGCGACCATATCGCCCCCGTTGCGGGCAACAGCCAGCCCACCGAGGCGCAACTCGCGCGCCGGGAAGCCGCCACCGCCGAACAACTCACCCTGGATCACCTTGGCACGGAAGCAGTCGAGATGCTGGACCCCCATGCCATCGTCGGCTTCAAGCGTGACGGCGTGCAGGAGGGGGTCTACAAGAAGCTGCGCCTTGGCAAATACGAGCTGCAAGGCTCCCTCGACCTGCACCACAAGACGCTCAACGAGGCCCGTATCGCCCTGGTGCAGTTCATTGCCGAATGCGAAGTGCGGGATATCCGCTGCCTGCTGATCCTGCACGGCAAGGGGGAGCGCAGCACCCCGCGTGCCCTGCTCAAGAGCCATGTCAGCGCCTGGCTGCCACAGTTGCCTTCGGTGATGGCCATGCACAGCGCCGAGCGCCGCCACGGCGGCAGCGGTGCGCTCTACGTATTGCTGCGCAAGAGCGAGCGCAAGAAGGCGGAAAACCGCGAACGGCACCAGAAGCGCCTCGGCTGACTGCCTGAGGGTGGCACCAGGATGGATGGCAGTGCTAGCATCGGGCGGCCCCGATCATGCCAGGTACGGGGTGCATACCATCAGGGACGATAACAAGGACAATCCCATGTCATACCAGAAACTCGAACAACATCAGCAACAACTGCACCGCCTCTCCCACCTCTCCGCCATCTGCGGCTGGGATCAGGCCGCCATGATGCCGGAGGGGGGCAACGAGGCCCGTGCCGAGGCGATGGCGGAGCTCGGCGTACTGATCCACGGCAAGCGCACCGCACCCGAGCTTGGGGAGTGGATTGCCAAGGCAGAGAGTGAACCGCTGGACGAGCACCAGCGTGCGAACCTGCGGGAGATCAAGCGCCAGTGGCAGGATGCGAGCCTGCTGCCGGGGGCGCTGGTGGAGGCGCTGTCGCTCGCCGGCAGCAAATGCGAGCACGCCTGGCGTCGCCAGCGCAAGGAGAACGACTGGGCAGGTTTTGCCCCAAACCTCGAGGAGGTGGTGCGCCTGTCGCGGGAGGTGGCTCGCCTGCGCGCCGACGCGCTCGGGGTGCGTCCCTATGACGCCATGCTGGCGCTGTACGAGCCCGGCATGACGAGCGCGAGGCTGGATCAGATCTTCGGCGATCTGACGAGCTGGCTGCCCGGCCTCATCCAGACCGTGAGCGAACGGCAGAAGAGCGACGTGCTCCTTACGCCGCAAGGCCCCTTCCCGATCCCAACGCAGCAGGCGCTCGGTCAGGAGGTGATGGGGCTGCTCGGCTTTGATTTCGCCCACGGCCGGCTCGACGTGAGCAGCCACCCGTTCTGCGGCGGCGTGCCGACGGACGTGCGCATCACCACGCGCTACAACGAGCAGGAGTTCGTCTCCAGCCTGATGGGCATCGTCCACGAGACGGGTCACGCGCGTTACGAGCAGGGCCTGCCGCGCGCACTGCTCGGCCAGCCGGTGGCCGAGGCGCGTTCCATGGGCATTCACGAGAGTCAGAGCCTGTTCTGCGAGATGCAACTCGGCCATCACCCCGCGTTCCTTGCACAGATTGCACCGCGCATCCGCGCACACTTCGGCGAACAGGCCGCGCTCGCCCCCGCGAACCTCGAGAAGCTGTACAACAGGGTCGAGCCCGGCTTTATCCGCGTCGATGCGGACGAGGTCACCTACCCTGCCCACGTCATCCTGCGCTACGAGCTGGAGCGGGACCTGATGGAAGGGCGCATCGAGGTCGCGGACATCCCCGAGCTGTGGGACGCGAAGATGCAACAGTGGCTCGGCTTGTCCACGAAGGGCAATTACCAGAATGGCTGCATGCAGGACATCCACTGGACGGACGGCTCGTTTGGCTACTTCCCGAGCTACACGCTCGGCGCCATGTACGCGGCGCAACTGCGCTTTGCACTCGAGCGTGAGCTCGGCGACATGGGCACGCTCGTAGAGTCCGGCCGCCTGCCGGAGATCTTTGGCTGGCTCGGTCGCCATATCTGGTCCCAGGGCAGCCTGCACGGCACGGACGAGCTCATTCGCCGCGCGACCGGTGAGGCGCTCAATCCCCAGTGGCTGCGCAAACACCTCGAACAGCGCTATCTGAAATAACCGCTCCCGGGCGCGCCTCTCGTCGCGCCCGTTTTTCCCCTGCCCGACTATTTTTGCTATTCCTGTCCGTTTTTGGCTAGTCACCCCTCTCGCCCCCGCTTAGTCTCTGGGACATGCCCACAGCAACCCGAGCCATGCCATGACCACAGAGCCCCCGCATTCATCCCAACGGGACGAGATTATCCCGGGTCTCACCCGGGAGCAGTGCCACGCCGCACGCCTCGCGCGAGACGCGCGTTTCGATGGTCGCTTCTTCACCGGGGTGCTCTCCACCGGCATCTATTGCCGCCCCGTGTGTCCGGCGCGAGCACCGCACGAGCACAATGTGCGCTATTTTCGCTTCGCGGCGGCGGCGGAGCAGCACGGGCTGCGCCCCTGTCTGCGCTGTCGCCCCGAGCTCGCACCGGCCCAGAGCGGCGATCTGCCACCGCTCGTCGCCCAGGTGCTGGCGCGCATCGAGCGCGGCGAGCTGGCGGAGCACAGCCTGGGTTCCCTTGCAACGCAGGCCGGGATCACGGAGCGCACCCTGAGGCGCCAGTTCGAGCAACACCTCGGTGCCTCGCCGAAACAGGTGGAGCAGACGCGCCGCCTGCTGCTTGCGAAACGGCTTTTGACGGAGACGCGCCTGCCCATCACGGACGTGGCGTTTGCCGCAGGCTTTGCGAGCATTCGTCGCTTCAACGACGCCTGGCTGCTGGCGTATGGGATGACACCGGGCGCCCTGCGCAAGCAGGAAGGGGGGACTGGCGAGGCGGCGCCGCAATCGAGCCTGCAACTGCACCTGCTGTATCGCCCGCCGTTCGACATCCAGGCCATGCTCGCGTTCTACCGGTTGCGCGCCATTCCGGGGCTGGAGCGGGTGGATGAGCACGGTTACGAACGCCGTCACCGGGTCGGCGAGCAGGAGGGGCTCATCCGCATCGAGCCCGTCGAGGGGGAGAGGCTCAGGCTGACGGTGCAGGATCTGCCGCCGGGAGCGCTGCCGGACATCCTGTACCGCGTGCGCCGCATGTGGGATCTCGACGCCGACATGAGCCGCATCGGCGAACACCTGGGGCAGGATCCGCTGCTCGCCGGCATCCAGGGACGATGGCCCGGGGTGCGGCTGCCGGGGGGGTGGGATGAATACGAGGTGATGCTGCGCGCCATCGTCGGCCAGCAGGTGTCGGTCAAGGGTGCCATCACCATCATGGGGCGCCTGGTGGCGCGCACCCTGGCGCAGTTCGGCACCGCGCAGCTGCCCACCCCGACCCAGCTGTGCGAGCTGGATCTCGACGGCATCGGCATGCCAGGCAGCCGCATCCGCACCCTGCAAGGGCTGGCCTCGGCGCTCGCAAGCGGCGCACTCACCCTCGCCACGGCAAGCGACGAGCAACTGCTCGCGCTGCCGGGCATAGGTCCCTGGACGGTCGCTTACTGGCGGCTGCGCTGCGGGCTCGACACGAATGCCTTCCCCGCCTCGGATCTCGTGCTGCAAAAGGCGCTGGGGGGCGGTGACAAGCTGCCGGTGAAAGAGGTGACAGCGCGCAGCGCCCCCTGGCAGCCGTGGCGCGCCTATGCCGCGAGCTGGCTGTGGCACGCCATGAGTGAACAACCGGCGCTGCTCACCCGGCCAACACAGACACAAGACGAGGAGAAGAGCCCATGATCCGCTATGACATGATGCCCACCGACCAGGGCGAACTGCTGGTCGCCATCGACGAGCGCGGTCTGGTCCATGTGGACTTCCTGGCCGGACTGCGCCCGCTGCCCGACATGCAGGACTGGCAGCAGGACGGCGAGGCGCTCGCCCCCTTCCTCGCCGAGTTTCGGGACTACTTCGCGGGCCGGTTGCAGCGCTTCACCCTGCCGCTCGCCCCCAGGGGCACGACGTTTCAGCAAGCGGTGTGGCAGGCGCTGTGCGACATCCCCTACGGGGAGACCCGCAGCTACGGCGACATCGCCCGCGCCATCGGCAAGCCAAACGCGGTGCGGGCGGTGGGAGCCGCGAACGGCCGCAATCCGCTCTCCATCATCATCCCCTGCCACCGGGTGATCGGCCAGAATGGCAGCCTCACCGGCTATGCGGGAGGCCTGCCCATCAAGCAGGCACTGCTGACGCTGGAGAGGGCCTCTCGTTGATCCGGCGCAGCCCGGCCAGGGCTCACTGCCGCTGCGCCAGCCAGCCGTGAAACCCCAGCGCCTGAAAGAAGCGGTGCGCCGCTGCGAAACCGGCCCCTTGCAAGAGGCGCCGGGTCTGTCCCTCGTCCAGGGAGGTGATACCAATCGGATTAAACATTAGGTCAGTTTTATCCAATCTCGGCTACAAAGTGACATCACCCGCTCCACATCG
>NZ_JAPDBP010000040.1:0-16010 GCF_027705305.1 Aeromonas sp. QDB17 | reverse complement strand
CTCCTGCATGGAGACGCGATTAGATCACAGACGATCTGCCTGTTCAAATTTCATTAACAAAGTGCGATCCCGCCCTGGGGATGACAGGGGTTGCTGCTCAAATGTGTGGTGACCGCGAAGTTGTTATATCTCTCGGTTATCAAGTGGGGGCGGACGGTACCATTTTGCAGGAAGAGATGGACGAAGAAGGCAAAAATGTTTGGAAGCCATTTTCAAAATTGGGCGTTCGAAGAGCAGTAATTAGTGATCTCTCTCCTGCGGCTACCTCTATCGCAAATGGTTACAATTTACTGGCAGAGTGTGAGCCAGGCCTATTCAAAAAAACCGTTGAGAAGTTATTAGAGGATGCTTCACGAGATATAGGATACCTGTATGAAACAATATCACCATCTGGGGTGAAGGCAAAAATTGATTATGTAATATGGTCAGATGTATTTATTTGTAGCAACTGTGCAGAGGAAATAGTTTTTTGGGATGAGGCAGTTGATTACGAAGCAGCAAAAATTAAATCTGAGTTTGATTGTCCGTGCTGTGGAGCAAATCTTACAAAAGCAAAACTTGACCATGCAATAACGACTCAATTTGATCGTAAACTTAATATTAATAGAATTGGTAATAAACAGATACCAGTTTTTATTGCGGCTAGCAATGGCCGACAAAAATTTACAAAAAGACCAGATTCTCAAGATGTTTTATTCATTGATTCATTAGTAGACAAGGTTAACGAATACTGGTTCCCTACCAATCGGATGATGAATTCAGAGGATGATGTTCAGAAATGGGGAGACAAGTGGAGAGCGGGTACCTCAAATTTTAAATATGTTCACGAACTTTATACCAATAGAAATAGTATTGTTTTAGGGTATATATGGAAATGGATAAATCAGATACAAAACCCAGATTTACTTGCCGCTCTTCGATTTGCCTTTACTGCAACATGTATGCGCCACTCGTTGATGAATACTTTTAGATTTAATGTTTCATTTCCATCAAATGTTACCCTAGGAACTTTGTACATAGCATCTTTAGCAAAAGAGACAAACTTTCTAGATCAGTTTAAAAATAAATGTCTACGAAGAATCTTGCCATTTCTTTCACACAAAGAAAACCAACGTCAAATTGTTTCTTCGCAAAGCTCAACTGAGCTTAAGCAAATTGAAACGGCTACTATTGACTACCTATTTATTGATCCTCCATTTGGAGACAATCTAGCTTACTCTGAACTCAATTTTTCATGGGAAGCATGGTTTGGTGTATTTACGAAACAAGCTAATGAGGCAGTAGTCAGCAAGCATCAGGAGAAAGACCTGACAGAATATCGAAAGTTAATGGCAGGTTGCTTTGCCGAGGCATATCGAATTCTGAAGCCAGGGAGATGGTTGACTGTTGAATTCTCTAACACAAAAGCATCAGTTTGGAACACCATCCAGACTGCTTTGGTTGAGGCTGGATTTATTGTTGCTAACGTATCCGCTCTTGATAAAAAACAAGGCAGCTTTAATGCTGTAACAAATACAACTTCGGTTAAACAAGATTTGGTAATTTCAGCATACAAACCAAGTGGTAGCCTTGAAGAGCGCTTCCATAAAGAGGCTCAAACCGAAGAGGGTGTGTGGGATTTTGTCCGTACACACTTAGAGTATTTACCAGTTACTAAGCAACAGGGAAACTCTCTGCTCTTCATCCCAGAACGTGATTCTCGCATCCTATTTGACCAGATGGTTGCTTACTATGTGCGAAAAGGCTACCAAGTGCCGCTCTCTAGCCAGGAATACCAACTCGGGTTGTCACAGCGCTTCATTGAGCGTGATGGTATGTATTTTTTACCAAATCAAGTAGCAGAATACGACCGAAAGAAGATGATTTCAGGTGAATTCAAGCAGCTGGCTATGTTCGTTTCCGATGAAGCATCTGCCATACAGTGGCTCCGTCAACTTATCAAAGTAAAGCCACAGGCTTTCTCTGACATTAATCCACAATTTATGCAACAACTTAGTGGTTGGAGCAAAAATGAGATAATGCTGGATTTGCGCGAGTTACTAAGCCAAAACTTCCTCTGCTATGACGGCCAGGATGAAGTCCCGGATCAGATCCATAGCTATCTTTCCAGCAATTGGAAAGATCTAAGGAACCTGGCGAAAAATGATCCCGCCCTAGTTGCCAAAGCAAAAGACCGCTGGTATGTCCCTGATCCCAATAAAGCGGGTGACTTGGAAAAACTGCGTGAAAGATCGCTGCTTAAAGAGTTTGAAGAGTACAAGGCCGCCAAGAAAAAGCTCAAAGTGTTCCGCATTGAAGCGGTGCGGGTGGGCTTTAAGACCCTCTGGGAACAGCAGGAGTTTGCCGCATTGATTACCGTTGCCGAGAAATTGCCAAGCAATGTGTTGGAAGAAGATCCGGTACTGCTGATGTACTACGACCAGGCCGTCACCCTGAGCCAGGTCGATACCGACGATGAGTGGTAATAACCTATGTGGCAGGTAGGAGACTGGGCCTGGAGTCAGGCCCATCAACAATATGTCAAAGTGATCGAAACCGCTGGCCTTTGGGGCCAGCAGTTTTATCGCGTCTGGTTGCAGCAACAAGACGTGGTACTCAAGGTCCTGGCTGCCAATCTCAGCCAGCGACCCGCACAACCGGTGGTGACGGTTGAGACATTCTGCTATTTGGCCACAGCCGCCAAAATTGCCAACGCTCAGCAAGAAGATACACTGTTAGCTCCGATTGAATCAAATGTTATCCCGCTACCGCACCAGCTCAAGGCGCTCACCAAGGCGATGAGTAAAAAACAGGTGCGTTATCTGTTTGCCGATGAAGTAGGCCTGGGAAAAACCATCGAAGCCGGGCTGGTGATGCGCGAGTTGAAATTGCGTGGGTTGGCCAAGCGCATTTTGGTCTGTGCGCCAAAAGGGCTGGTTAGTCAGTGGGTCAGCGAAATGCAGACTCACTTTAATGAGACCTTTCAGCTGCTGCTGCCCGGTGAGCAAAAACCGCAACACGAGCAGGAGAATATCTGGTCACGCCATGATCAGGTGGTCTGTCCGGTTGACAGTATCAAGCCCATCGAAAGTCGCAAAGGCTGGTCACTCAAACAGCTCAATGAGTACAACAAGCTGCGGTTTGATGATCTGTTGGCCGCCGGGTGGGATCTGATCGTCATTGATGAGGCCCATCGACTCGGCGGCAGTACCGATCAGGTCGCCCGCTACAAGCTGGGCCAGGGTCTGGCCGAAGCCGCCCCCTACCTGTTGCTGCTTTCCGCCACCCCCCACCAAGGCAAAAGCGATGCCTTCCATCGCCTGATGGCACTGCTGGATGCCGAGGCCTTCCCTGATGTGGGCTCTGTGACCCAAGAGCGGGTGCAACCCTTTGTGGTCCGCACTGAAAAGCGGATCGCCATTGATGGCGAAGGAAAACCGCTGTTTAACCCCCGACAAACCGAGCTGGTTGCCGTGGCGTGGCAAGATCAGCATGCCTTGCAGCGCCATCTCTACGAAGAGGTCACCGAGTACATCAAGGAGGGTTACAACCAGGCGCAAGCCAAACAGCAAAATGCCATTGGCTTTTTAATGATCCTGATGCAGCGCTTGGTAAGCTCCAGCAGTGCGGCCATCGCCCGCACACTTGCTCGCCGACTCAATGTGTTGGAAAACAAGCGGGTTGAAGAGGAGTTGCCCCTGGCCTTTGCCGATGAGTGGGCCGATCTGGATGGTCAAGCCCAGTTGGATGAGTTATTAGCTCAATGCCAAGCCTCGCTGGAGAATGAGAAGAGTGAGGTTCGCCGCCTACTGGCGTTAGCGGAGCAGTGCGTCAATGCCGAAAATGATGCCAAAGCCGAAGCGCTGCTCGATTGGTTATACCGACTCCAGCAAGAAGAGGGTAACCCACATCTAAAGATGTTGGTGTTTACCGAGTTTGTACCAACCCAAGAGATGCTAGCCCAGTTCTTTATTGAACGGGGGATCAGTGTGGTCTGCCTCAACGGCTCCATGGATCTGGCAGAGCGCAAAAAAGTGCAAGCCGCCTTTGCCAGTGACATCCGCATTCTGATCTCCACCGATGCCGGTGGTGAAGGTTTGAACCTGCAGTTCTGCCATGTCATTGTGAACTACGATATGCCCTGGAACCCGATGCGCATGGAACAGCGTATTGGCCGCGTCGACCGTATCGGCCAACAGCACATCGTTCGAGCCCTGAATTTCGTGCTTGAAGATACTGTCGAGCACAGGGTTCGTGAAGTTCTCGAGACCAAGTTGCAGATCATCCTGGATGAGTTTGGTGTTGATAAGACCAGCGATGTATTGGACTCCTCCGCAGCCAATCATCTGTTTGATGAACTGTTTATCGCCTCTATCACGGATCCTGCGTTAATGGATCTGGAGCTAGCCAAAGCCTTGGCTACATTAAGAGACGGCGCAGTCGATAAGCGGCAGCAGGATGCGCTGTTTGGCAGTGATGATCCCTTATCTGCTGACGACTATCGCCAAGCCCTGAACCACCCGCTGCCTTATTGGATACAGAGCATGGTTGCCAATTACTTGCGTTGGCAACGCAGCATGCAGCAATCTACGGATTTCATTGAGGATCAGGAAGGTGGACATACTCTAATCTGGCCTGATGGCGCAGCATGGAGTGGCGTCACCTTTATGGGTAAAGAGGCCCAGCAACGACCCGAGCTTACCCATCTCACATTGGAAAACCCCAAGATCAGAGGGCTATGTAGCCAATTGCCGGTCTGGAGTGAAGCACAACAGATCCCCTGTGTCAGGGTAAAGTCGTTACCGGCAGGAGCCAATGGTTACTGGGCATTGTGGAGTATCCGCCTGGTGGCTGGCCAAGAGCGTCGCTGCCAATACATGCCTGTCTATATCAAACCGAATGGTCAGTATTATGCTACTGCGTCACAGCGAGTCTGGGATGCGGTCTGTAGTAAAGAGTTCGACATATTGCCTCATGAGTTGGCCGCCGCACCGGCTGAACATCAGTCAGTCTATGCCCAGCTACATCAGGCAGCGCAACAGGAAGGCAAAGCGATGTTCGAGAGCATGTTGGCAGCCACTCAGGCCGATTTAGATAACCATTATGAGAAAGGCGAATACTCGTTTAACGCACGAAAACGCGCGATAGAGCGCGTTGGATTACCAGAGGTTCGTCAATACCGTTTGCGTCAACTTAATAGTGAATATGCACTGTGGCGTCAGGAGCTGGATAAAAAGCGCAACGCGATTCCGGACATGATGCTGCACGCCGTTTTTGAAATTAAAGGATGAATATGACTTGGCAGGATGATGTTATTCAAAAAGTAAACTTGGATGGTTCGTTTGTTTACATCGTTAACGATCCTGATGGACTGCTCTTTGAGCCTAAAATATCCTCTGCCTTGCAAAAAAAAGATGCAATTTTATTTGATGACAAGGATCCTCTCGCACTTCGACTAACATATGAAGCATGGAGAAAACGGACTAAAAAAAACTCCCTCTTAATCCGTTTGGGTCAAGAGGGAGATCTATTTATCCCTTGTGACATTCAGGTCGAATCAAGTGAAATTAACTTTCACTTATCTGAGTTTTTTCAAGACATTGATTTATCGGCCATCAGATTGCTCCCTGCGTCGTTACTCCAGTCGGCAATGGATGCACTGAAATTATATACGCCTGGCAAACTGAATCTGCAGTCCAGCCTCGACTTCTTACTTCGCCATATTTATCGCATAGCTCCTGAGACGATCCAAACTAATACAGACCTTGTTAGGCTGTTAATCAGAAAACACTACGTTGGTATTGAGATGCCAACGCAGATTGAAGAGCGCCTCATTCGCCTGCTCAGTCTTTCACCGAAATTTAAATGCTGGGACTTTAATGCATTAATTCCAAACAAGAGTGCATTTTTTGATTTCTTGCAGCAACAATGGGAAATGTATCTGTATAGTGAGTTACCTAATGCTATTGCAAGTACGGCGTGGCCAAGCGAGAAACTTGTAGTACCATTTGCAGATAGTGACATTCGTGTTTTTATTGACAACTTGTTTGCCGAGGGCATTATCAAACCGGTGAAAGCGGACGGTCTGCCCGCAGGACATTGGGCCTGGTTTGGTATAGCTAAAGAGCCTGAGATAACCGAGCGCGAACGGATAAGCCTTTTATTGAAAAATGCCAAGGCTTACTTTGAAAAATGTGAGTTAGAAAGTATTAATACTGAATTTTGGTTTGAGCAATCCCACTCGCTTGGGATTATGAATGCATTGTTTTATGAAAACAAAAAACAACCTCCTGTTGCTGCTCTTTTCGAAGAAATAAAGAAATTAAACACCACTGCAGATTTTCTATTTCAGGAATGGCTACGTTTAAATTTTATAAAGTTACAAACTACTCCCACGGTTCGCTATCCTGCAATGTTGCATAAAGTCCCTGATTGGCTATCACGGCGCGTGGATAGTGGCAAAAAAATATGTTTATTGGTTTTAGATGGCATGGGAGCTCGACAGTGGCCATTATTGCGTAATCACTTGCAGTTGTGTGCCAATATATCTTTGGAAGAACATGCCTGTTTCTCTTGGGTTCCAACGATTACATCAATATCACGACAGGCCTTATTCTCTGGCAAGAAACCTTTTGCCTTTGCAGAGTCTTTACTGACTACCAGCAAAGAGGAGCAGCTATGGCTGGATTATTGGCAGGGTAAAGGTTTCGCCAAACGAGAAATAAATTATGCCAAAAAAATTGAGTCGTTATCAAATGACGCATGGCAAGAGTTGATAACTCCACCAAGCGTTAAAGTAGCCGGGTTCGTCATAAATTTTATTGATGAGCAAATGCACGGTATAAAAAATGGAATGTCTGCTTTGAATATGGTCGTAGATGGCTGGCTAACCGACTGGAATTTCAAAGAAAAAATTGCAGAATTATTAGACAAAGGCTTTGAAATTGTCATTACTTCAGATCATGGCAGCCAGGAAGCGACGGGAATCGGATATATCAATGAGGGAGTGAAAGCTGATACCAGAGGCGAACGAGTACGGATCTACCACGATCCTGCATTACGTGATAGTACTGCTCAAGCCTGCCATGGATCTGTGATAGCATGGCCTGGTCCTGAACTAGGGCTTCCCAAAGCGACCTACCCGCTACTCGCCAATGCTGATTGTGCTTTTAAAGGCAAAGGTGATGTCGTTGTGGGGCACGGGGGGATCAGTCTCCACGAGGTTATCGTTCCATTAATAATAGTTAATAGAAAACAATAAGTTATGGTTAAAACTCCCGGTTTCTGTCGCCATGTTGAAAAAGAGTGGCTTGAACAATCTCTTCGTTGGGTAGCAAACGGGGCTGAATATGCACAACTTAATGATAATCTTGATAACTTTTTAAGCGCGTATATTGTTTCCAAAGAAAACCGCCGTAAAGCACGGAATTTGCTCACCTCGGTGTGGAGTCAGCCAGTAGACCATTACACAAAGAATTTTTTTGATAAAGGTATTGTATTACATAAAGAGGCTGAATCATTTTCCTTACCTATTCATTGGGGCATGTTAATTGCGAGAAAGCCGTTCTTTGCCGAAGTCGCTCGCTTTATCGGCCGACAATCAAGGCTGAATAATACTTTTACTTATGCCCAAGCGTTTCGGCGTATGAGTATGCTTTATGGTGAAACCGAAGCCACCAGCAGAGCATTAAGTGCCGTATTAAGAACCATAATGGAATTAGGCATATTAAAGCGAAATATGAGTCCGGCCTCTTACTCCATTGTTAGTCAACGAGTCAGCATAAATAGTCATCTAGCAAATTGGCTGCTTGATGCTTTGCTCATTTCATCAAGCAAAGAGAGTATTGCTCTTGATGATGCCTTGAATGATCAGGCTCTCTTTCCCTTCCATCTTGATATTAACCTATCCAATCTTGATATGTCGGCATTTGAATGTCTGCAACAAGGAAACTCAATTGTAATTTTTAAAAAGGAATATTGAGTTATGAAACCAGCTATTGGATTTAATCGGCATTTAGAGATGGACTGGCTAGTTCAAACCGCATCTTGGTCAGCAAATGGGGTTCACGGCCAAGCATTAAAAAATAAAATTGATGTATTACTTGCGCCCAGCTTTGATAGCAAAGTTGCCCAAGATAAGACTAGAAACCTGCTCTTTGGAATTTGGGATTCAGAATCAAATTCCGTACCCAAAGCATTTCATGCCGATGCTTGTAGACTGCTTATTGAATACAGTGAGGTAAATATTGCGATTCATTGGGGAATGATGCTGGCTAAGTATCCATTTTTTTATAATGTTACGGCACAAATTGGAAAAATGGCTAAGCATGAAGGCTTATTTATCTACAAGCAGCTGGAGCAGCGTATAACCGAAGTCTATGGCGATACATCAACTATTAAGCGTTGTATTCAATTTGTTGTTAGGACATTGATCAATTTGGAGTTATTGTCTAATCCCAAGCAAGGTGTATATCAGTTACGAAAGCCCATTTCAATCGCTCATGATGATGTAAAGTCTTGGTTGGCGGAAGTGTCTGTGAGAGCAGAAGGAAACTCAAGTAAAAGTCTTTCTGCTATTAGTAATGACCCGGCTTGGTTTCCTTTTTATATTAACTTCAATGAGAATCGCTTAACATCAAATTTTCGCCTAGATGTCCATCATCAGGCTAATGATGCGATTATTTTTATATAAGTGAAACGATTAATAGCAACATCTATTTAAAGTGGGCTATAAATTAACGCCGGATATTCCGGCGTTAATTTATAGCCAATGAGCGGGAAGCGTGATATCAAAAGACTTCGCTGCATAGCGTAGCATACTCAAAATTTCGCTGTGCCGGGCTTGATCAATAACATGCCCAGCTTTGCGCTGCTCCAACATCGTCTGTAGCTCCGGCAAATTGAACATGCCAAGACGATGGAAGTTGCCCCAGGTAGGTTGGCCAAACAGGTTGTAAATGACCACAGTGCTATCTCTTTCACTGGCCAGGCGTTTTTCACCAAGGATCTTGGTCAGCGCTTCTTCGGCTTCATCTTTGTCATCGTAGGTGTTTAACAGTTTCATCGTCGGACGTTCTGGTAGAAATTAAGCGGTACAGTTTAGCAAAAATGGTAATGGAACCACAGCGAGAGTGATTAACCCAAGCATCCTCTCTCCGCAAGCGACACTATTCCTTCTGTGGCAACCACCAGATGATCCAGAAGCCGGATATCGACCAGCTCCAAAGCGCTCTGCAATCGGTGGGTGATCTCGATATCAGCTCTACTGGGTTCCGGGTGGCCGGAGGGGTGGTTATGCATCAGCATCAACGCCGCTGCATTGAGTGCCAGCGCGCGTTTGACGACTTCCCTTGGATAAACCGAGGCACTGCTGAGTGTACTGTGGAACAGCTCTTCAAACGCAAGCACCCGGTGTTGGTTGTCCAAAACAACATGGCAAATACTTCATGCTCTCTGCTCTGCAACAGGGTTTGTAGTGCCTGCTGAGCCAAGTGTTTGTCGGCAATAGCTTCTCCTTTGGCCTGTTTCTGACGGGCAATCTGGTTGGCGATAGTCAACAGGTCCTCTTCGTTAATCAGCTCAGTGACGAGGTAGGTGCCGGGGATCTCCCCAGCGATCAATTTGTGATGCAACATGATTGTGCTCCATACGCCATCGCCCCACCGCGAGGGATGCGGCAGGGTTAGAGATGTATTGAGTGAAGGGGAAAACGCTGGGTTAGTTGGTGGTGTTCAGGCTGTTGGAGTGTTCTGGGCGTAGTTAGTCAGAGGCATGTGGTAATAGGTGATCAGAGGTTCTCTTATAGTTGGGTGAGTCAGTAGTGAATCATAACCACGGTGTTAGTGTGGACACCAGTGGATATGCGATCACACCTTTGCGCAGTGTGTGATGTCCGCGCTTATCGCGGGGTAAATCGCGATATAGACATAGCCGTAGCTGCCAAGGGTATCGGCTTCGCAGGTAAAGCCGCCGTGCTGGATAGTGATGCAGTGCTGACGCTGGGCATCCAGTTCGCCGGTCAGCAGCTTGGCTTCCAGAGCCTTGATGATCTCCGGGAAAGCCTGGTCGAGATTGGCTATCTGCGCCTCACTCCACTCACCGATCAGACTGGCCCGATCGGATAGAAAATCGAGCCGGTAGCGGCTCTGTATCAGACGAGCGCCAAAGCGTGGAGAGATACCACGCGGAAGGCCCCAGCTGATGCTGGGGAGCGGTGTGAGAGCTGGGGCCTCAGGTTGCTGTGTAGCAGAGCATGTGGGGTGGGTTGTGGTCATGATTAGCGATACCTCATTTGAATGTCGATGATGGTGCCGGGCACGTTGTGACGCTGGCGCAGTCTGGTTAGGTGCTCAGGGAGTTCTGTCAGACTGGCCAGTCGCCCCCGGTAGAGTCGGGAGAGATTGACGTAGTCAGGGTGACTCACGGTGATGGTCACCTGATGTCCTGGCTGCCAGCGGCCAAACAGGCGAGCTTTGGCTTCCCTGATGGTGGTGATGCCGGGCGCTGGTAACGTCTGGCGGTTGCGCAGGTGCAGCTTGTTGAGCTCGGGGGCATATCGATGCACCTCGAGCCCGGTGATAAGACGGGTCATGTTCGGTGACTCCAATGATGCAAAGGGCCAGCCTGTGAGGGCTGGCCCTTTATGCTGTTTGTGGATGAGCGGGACAGTGGGGCGTCAACGACTGCAGTCAGCAATCTCGTTGATAATCGGCTTACAATTGAGCCGGTCCAGCAGGTGCAGCGAGCCGTATTGGGCTACCAGCCGGTCAATGGCCATCTGGGCGCAGGCAGTTCTGCTGGGTTTATTCTCGGGTATTGCGTAGCGAGCAGTGAGCCAGCCGCCGAGCAGTGCGATGCGGTAGCCACTCGGGATGTGTGTGAGAGAGGTGCCAATGCCCCTCCCGTGAATAAGAAAAGGCACTGCCTGCCCACCGATGTCGATATCCATGCGCTGGCCCTTGAGCTCGAAGGTGGTGAGCTCGCCGGTTTGCGGGTGCTTGCCCGGTACCTTGATGGTGATGTTTTTCGCCATTTCACACCTCCGGTTTGGCTTCAAAATAATGGATCACAATGCCAGCCTCTGGGTCGATACTGATAAAGGCCGGGGCTTGCGGGTGGTACTGATAGAGCCGCGCCAGTTCGGCACGAAACGCCTCAACATTCGGTGCAATCACATGGAGGGTATCCCCCTCGGCATAGGTAAAGGTCTCCAGCTTCTCGGTGTGAATCCATATCCCGAAGTACCAGGCATCCTCCTCGGTGTCATACTGCTGCCAGCCCTGCGCCAGTAGTGTCCGATCGTAGTAGTAACGGTCTGCCTGATGGCTACCCCGGTCGATGCGGCAGCCGGTCACAGTGAGCTCAAACGGGATGCAGCCCGCCTTGTGGGCTTTCTTGGCCCGGCGCAGGAGTTTGAGGGCCTTGGCTCTGCTACGGCCATTTCCGAGCGGGTGCGGCTGCTTGGTCCGCAATGCTAGGTGGGTCATTATCTTCGGCGCGGTGTTGTGGTTGAGCTGGCCGATGGCAGTGGTTATCTGCCGAGCGGACAGGGTGTTGTAATCACGGAGGTCATGCATGGTTGGGGTTCCTTCAAATGCAAACAGCCCCTCGGCGTGAGGGGCTGTATGGAGTCTTGTTTGTGATGGTGGCTGTGGCTCAGGTGTGACTACTCCAATCCGGCTTGTCATTACTACCGTGGTTGACGTAGGCCCCGACAATTACCCGTTGCCACTCACCAACCGGCTGACCCGCTGCATTACAGGCGCAGCGAAAGCGGGCGAAGTTAATCTCTCGTGGCAGGTGCTCACGCATATCCCGTGGACTGACAAAGAGCGAGGTTTTGTGCAGCACCGGGTTGGGGGCCACCAGAGGGCCACCAATACGCCGCCCCTCTACATCGTGGGCATAGGCAAAGCCCGGCAGCATCAACTGCTGACTGATGAGCTTGGCAAGCCCTGAGTGAGCACACATGGCCTCCGCAACTGCGGCTTGGCTAAAACTGTCGTTGAATTCGATCATGGGTGTTTCTCTCTTTCTGCAGGTGAACGGTAAGCCGCTGCCAGCAGCGCAAACTGTTCAACCTAGTAACTGATGCTGATACCCAGTTCATCGCTGATCCCATCCCCTAGACTGTGATGCAGGTGTGCCATGTCATTGGCGATACGTTGGGCTATATGGGCAGTTGAGCTCGGTTGTGAGCTTGTAACTGTCAGAATGATGGAAAGATTCATCACATCTCTCCCCAAGGGGCTTGCTCCCACAGTGACAACCGGGTCAGCACGTCTTGCGCCAGCGCTTGCTGCAACTGCTGGATTATCTTCACTAGCCGGGGAGCCTGTTCAGGGCTCCCACTCCATTCACTCGATTGGTACAGGGCGCAGCAGGTGAATTTGTACAGCGCCACCAGCTCGCTATCGGTGAGTGGTGCCTGGTGGTAACGGTGGGCAGGTTTAATCTGTCCCAGCTTGGTCGAGCAGTGCTGGCGTGGTTCCTTCTGCTCTTGCTGGCGTCCTAACTGATAGCGATGCCAGACTGCACGCCGGTTGGCGAGCATCATCAGTCGCACTAACCGGTCTACCCGCCACGTCCAGGTACTGGTGACCTCCATTGATGAGTTCCACCAGAGGGTGCGCAGCAACTCAAGGGTGTAGTGCGGTGGCATGGGGGCATTGCAAAAGCGGTGTAACTGTACGGCAAAGGTAAGGTAGTCCTTGCGATCGATCATGAAGGCAGACATGGGCATAGTTCCTTGAAATGCAAAAGGCCACCTGCAGTGAGGTGGCCTTGTGGGTGATGGCGTTGGACCTGATGATCCGGATTGGCTAATCGCGCAGCTGATTTAGCAGCACATCAATGACCTCGATGCAGTCAGCCAGGGTGAGCTGGTAGCCGTTAGGCAGGGTGAGCTGGTAGCCGTTAGGCAGGGGGCCACGATGGCGGGATCTGCCTGCATCTCGACGTTGTCTTCAAGCCAGCAGCGCAGCTCGAGGAGGATGTCGAGGGCGGTGAGGTGAGATTTGCCTGGGGTCTGGTTCATAGCAGGTTTCGCTCAGCCAGCGAGACTACGCCCTCAGCACCGACCACCAGATGGTCGAGCAATCGCACATCGACCAGCGCCAAGGCCTCTTTGAGGGCTTGGGTAAAGACCCGGTCAGAGTGGCTGGGCTCGGGGTCACCGCTTGGGTGATTATGCACCGCGATGATGGCCCCACTGTTGAGCAGTATGGCCCGCTTGACCACTTCCCGTGGGTAGATACTGGCGCTGTCCAAGGTGCCGCGAAACAGCTCCTCAAAGGCCAGTACACGATGTTGGGAGTCGAGGAACAGTGCACCAAACACTTCGTGCTCCCGGTCCTGCAGCAGGGTCTGCAGCCGCTCAGCGGCCTCTGTGGTACTGGTGATGGCGGAGCCTTTGGCAAGACGCTTGCGAGCAATCTGATTGGCGATACGCAACAGGTCTTGCTCGGTCACGGGTTCGGTGACGACATAGGTGCCGGGGCATTCCCCGGCTTTGAGTTTGTGGTAACGCATGTGGGGTTCTCCAAATAAACAAAACCCCGGCACACATAAAGCATGTCAGGGTTAAAGGTAGAGCGGTTGTTGGTTCACTGTGAGGGGTGTTCAGTTGGCCTTGGTGGCGGCTTCTGCTCCTGTTCCGGCTGTAGGGGTGCGCTTCACCGGCATCAGCGGTCCGGGGACCAGTACGTTGAGTAGGATAGCGAGCGCAACGCTCAGCCGTTCCGCCAGTTGGTAGGCCGGTCCTATGGTGTCGTAGTCAGCTACCTAGGTGGCCAGCGCCAACCCACTGCCCTCCACAGCCCGCAGGTAGACGCTGTAGTCCTGCACGGTCAGGCCACTGTCACGCACCACCTGAGTTTCCCCCTCTCGATTGATGGCTTCCAGCTCAACGGCTATCGGTTGTTTGGACATCGTGTGTCTCCTCTTGCGGTAAGGGGTCACTCTCCACGCGATAACCGTGATTAGTGCAGGTACGCTGCAGGTCAGCCAGGAAACTTGCCAACACACGGGGTTGCTCAGAGAGTGGGACGGGTCCTGCCTGGCTGCGCCAGAAACAGCGACGCTTAGGGTCCACACAGATTTCATCCACGGGCTGGCTCATGGTGTGCCAGTCCTCGGCATTGGTGAGGGAGAGCAGTTGCCACTGCACGCCAGACCAACGCACTTGCAAGGTGACTGTGCGGGCTGGTGGGCTATCCGGTGTCAGGTGCAGCAGCCAACGCTGACCACTGCGAGTGGGGGTTAGCTTGGCGCTGGTGGCGACTCGTCCCAGCCACTGGCGTGAGTAGTGGGAGAGAGCTAATTCTTGGGTCATCGTGACCTCCTAATCTCCTGCGACCGTGACGCTGAAGCATTCCAACCGGCAGTAGGCAATGAAGTTGCTTTGCCAGATATCGAACAATTCCCGCGCTTCGGCCAGCCGCAGCGGTCCCCAGCCCAACATGGTGTGTTCCCCATCGAGGAAGTTGAAGTCGATCTCCTTGCAGAGCTCGGCATCATGGCCGAGCCCCTGGTAACTGAAATCGGTGACGTAATCGACCAGCCAGTCGTCAAGACCACGTACCAAGCGGATCTCGACCGGGTGGACGCCACCCTGTTCAGCGCTGTAACCGGGGTTACGGAAGTTGAAGGTCAGCTGGGTGCAGCGCCCCAGATCGAGATCGGTACGTTCGGCTTCTTGGCTGAGCAGGGCCAGTAGAGCCTGACAAACGGGCAGGGCAAAGCCGTCCCGGTAGAAGGGAATAGTCATAGGTTGTGCTCCTTGAAAGTGTGAGGTAGCGGCAGTGGCTCAGTCGGTGAGCCAGGACCAGAGGCGGCTGACTGCGTGAACGGCTAATGCGCCGGTTGCCAGGGGGACCCAGCTTGGCGATGTCGCGAGGGTGGTCAGGGTGATAGCAGAGGTGGCGAGCGTTATGTAATCAGACGTTGTGCGCTCGCGGCTCAACACAGTCATAGCTGGGGGAATGATAGTAGTCTGTGGAGTACGAAGGGCCGCTTTCGCCACCGCCGTTGCTACCTGACTAACCTGTGTCGAGTGGTGGATACCGTGGATGCACCACATCACGAAGTGTTCACAGTTACTGAACAACACATCGTATCGATGCTCGCCCAGCCGTGTACGGGCACGTTTGAGGCTCGCTGTTCGGTCATACCGCCTGACAGGGCAAAATTTGCACCAGACCGGCTTACCATCGGAAAACGCATCCAGAGAGGTCATCACGATTTCACCGGGTAGGCCGAGATTAGGCCCCTGGTAGTGGATAACGAGGTCGCCCCCGACATAGAGGCCGTGGTGGGTATAACCGAGGCGAGCGGTCACCAGATGATCGCCTGGGGTGAATCGAGACATGAAGTTAACTCCTTGTGGTCAGGCATAAAAACGAAACAGGGCACCTTGTGGGTGCCCTGGAGTCGGTGTGAAAAGATGTATGCGACCCATCCGCGCCCAACCGAGCAGGGTTGAGTCTTGGGGCAGAAGCTAGCCCGGCTGGACAGTGCCGACCGGGTATTGCTGCTTGAGACGTTTGAGCTATTGGTCGAGCGTTTGGCCAAATCCTGAGTTAGAGCGCACCGGGTGCCTGTGCCGCGCCTTTACCCAATTTGTTGGTTAACGGGGATGCCCGAGTTCGCGAACCCTGTGGTCTGGTCTCCGCTTGCGGTGCCGGTTCGGCTGTCGAATGTTCCCCTTCCTCCACCTGAGGGTAAAACTCTTCCAATAGCATTGGCACTTCTTCATCCACGTCCTCGAACTGACCATTACGCAGCAAGGCTCGCGCCACCGCTTCCATCTCGCTGATTGTCAGTCCCGCCTCCTCATCCAGCATCGCTTCCTGCCGTGCCTGACCGACCGCCTCCGTCAGAGTCAGCTCGTCCCGCAGAGTCAAATCCACGTAGTAGACCGGGGTGCGGTAGGACTGGGTGGTGCTCTTGGCCCGTAGCCGTAAGGTCAGCGGCAGATAACGGGTCAGGCCGCCACTCACCGCCTCGAAGTACTTGAGGCGTGCCGCCAGGGT
>NZ_JAPDBP010000039.1:0-18228 GCF_027705305.1 Aeromonas sp. QDB17 | reverse complement strand
CCACCGAAGTGCTTGGCCAGCACGTTGGTGATGGCGGCGGTCAGGGTGGTTTTACCGTGGTCAACGTGGCCGATGGTACCCACGTTAACGTGCGGTTTATTACGCTCAAATTTTTCTTTAGACATGATCGTCCCTCTAAACTAACGCTGAGTACGCGGTGGCAAGCTAACCACAGAACAGTTTATATGATGGATTTGAATCAAGGGGAGTAGAGAGGTTGGTGCTGGCAGGCTGGTTCGATTGCCGAACTCACCCTAAGGTGTGGCTCTCAGAATTACCTGAGCCATATCAGCATCTTGGAGCGGGCAGCGGGAATCGAACCCGCATCATCAGCTTGGAAGGCTGAGGTAATAGCCATTATACGATGCCCGCATTTCTCTAACCCAAAGAACTCAAACCGCAGAGAAATATGGTGGAGGGAGAAGGATTCGAACCTTCGAAGGCAGAGCCGTCAGATTTACAGTCTGATCCCTTTGGCCGCTCGGGAACCCCTCCAGTTGCATAAATGCCACAACGGTAATTCTGCTTGCACCCGTTGTTTTTGTCGCTTTTGCTGGGCAAATAGACGACAGACATCCAAGCGTCGCGCATTTTATGGTAAGGATTTTGGGGATGCAACCATTGCACCTTGCAAAATGTGCATTTATGCCGGGATCCAGGCAAAAAAACGCTCCTTCTCCGTCCCGACCGGACGCGTCCCTTGTCGCTCCCGATCCCTTGGTGTATGGTCGCCCTGCCCAAGAAACAGTGATGACACCATGACGACAGAGCATAACCCCTATTTGCAATTCACCCGCGAACAATGGGCGTTATTGCGCGATGCGGTCCCCCTGACCCTGACCGAGCACGATCTGCAGACCCTGCGCGGGATCAACGAGAAGGTGTCATTGCGGGAAGTGGAAGAGATCTATCTGCCCCTCTCCCGTCTCCTCAATCTCTACGTCAAGGCCAAGCAGCGCCGCAGCCGGGTGCTGGAGCAGTTTCTCGGTCAGTCCCGCGGCAAGGGCACCTATATCATCAGCATCGCCGGCAGCGTGGCAGGGGGCAAGAGCACCACGGCCCGTATCCTTCAGGCATTGCTGGAGCGCTGGCCGGAGCACCCCAGGGTGGAGCTGGTCACCACCGACGGCTTCCTGTTTCCCAACAAGGAGCTGGAAGCCCGTGGCCTGATGCGTCGCAAGGGGTTCCCCGAGTCTTATGACATCCGCCATCTGGTGGAGTTTGTCGCCAATATCCGCGCCGGCCACGAGAAGGTCGAGGCCCCCGTCTACTCCCACCTCATCTATGACATCCTGCCCGACGAGAAGAAGGTGGTGGAGCAGCCGGACATCCTGATCCTGGAGGGGCTCAATGTGCTGCAAAGCGGCATGGACTATCCCCAGGACCCTCATCGCGTGTTCGTGTCGGACTTCGTCGACTTCTCCATCTATGTGGATGCTGACGCCGAGCTGCTGCGCACCTGGTACATCGATCGTTTTCTCAAATTCCGCAGCGGCGCCTTCTCGGATCCCGACTCCTATTTCCACCACTACGCCAAGCTGGCCGAGAGCGAGGCGACCGAGATCGCCAACAACATCTGGCAGGATATCAACTACCTGAACCTGCAAGAGAACATCTTGCCGACCCGGGAGCGGGCCAACCTCATCCTCACCAAGGGCAACGAGCACGCCATCGAGCAGATTAAGCTGCGCAAGTGACCACTGTCGCAGTGCATACATGAAAGAGGGGGCCCGCAGGCCCCCTCTTTCATTCAGTCGTCATGAGCGTATGGGTTCAGTCCCCCCGCCGCAGGGAGAGTTCCCCTCCCAGATAGAGCTTGAGCCCCTCTTCCGTCTCCAGACGCAGGGCTCCGCGTTCGTCGATCCCCCGGGCAATCCCGCGGATCACCTGCTCTCCCATCAGCAGCTTCACCGGCTGGCCGGCGAAGTGGTCAAGCCGGTTCCAGCTCTCGACGAAACTCGCCAGTCCCGTCTGTTCGAAGGTCTGCATGGCCTGCTGCAGGTGCAGCAGCACGCAGGCGGCCAGCTCGTTGCGATCCACCAGCTCGGGCTGGATATGGCGCAGCTCGGACCAGGCCTGATCGATCTTCTCCCCCTCCCGACTCGGCATCGCCAGATTGAGGCCGACCCCGATCACCAGATGGCAGCTGGCACCCGCACTGCCGCTCATCTCCACCAGGATGCCCGCCAGCTTGCGGCCCTGGTAATAGAGGTCGTTCGGCCACTTGAGCTCCACCCCGGGATAACCGAGGGACTCCAGCGCCTCGACCACCGCCACGCCGACCGCGAGACTCAGTCCCATGGCGGCCGCCATGCCCTGCTCAAGCCGCCAGTACATGCTCAGGATCAGCTGGCAACCGAAGGGAGAAACCCAGGGTTTGCCACGACGTCCCCGCCCGGCGGTCTGGCACTCGGCCAGACAGCTTTCCCCGGAGCTCAGGGTGTTGACCCGCTCCAGCAGGTACTGGTTGGTGGAGTCGATGACAGGGAAGCAGTGCACCGGTGCCATCGGTGCCTCTGCCTGCAGCCGCCCCTCGTCATAGAGGGCCATGGGCACCGCCAGCCGATAGCCCTTGCCGGTCAGGCTGAAGAGATCCAGCCCCAGATCCTTGAGCGCGGCCATGTGCTTGCTCACCGCAGCCCGGCTGATGCCAAGGCGCTCGCCCAGCTGCTCGCCGGAATGAAACTGACCATCGCTCAGCAGGGTGATCAGGGTCTGTCTGACGGGGGTCAGGGTCATGCCAGTACCTCATCGAGCCAAGTTTCACCGCTGCGCCCCATGAAGCGCACCTCATGTTCCAGCACCACACCGAACTGGTGCTCCACGCTGTCGCGGACATGGGCCGCCAGCGCGATGAGCTCCATGGCGCTGGCGCCCCCCAGATTCACCAGCACCAGCGCCTGCTCCTGATGGACGGCGGCACGACCGATGGCAAACCCCTTGAGACCGCACTGATCGATGAGCCAGCCAGCCGCCAGCTTGGCCTGCCCTTCTGCTGCGGGGTAGCTGGGCATCTGCGGGTATTGCTGTTTCAGGGTCTTCGCCAGGGCGGCGGGCACCACAGGGTTTTTGAAGAAACTGCCCGCGTTGCCCAGCACCGCCGGATCCGGCAGCTTGACCATGCGGGTGGCACAGACGGTATCGAAGATGGCCTGTGGCGAAGGAGCATCTCCCAGCGCCGCCAGCGGGCCATAACCGGCGACCGGGCGCCATGCCTTGGGCAGGCGCAGACCGACGGCGGTGATGAAGTGGGAGTCCTGATAGTCGTGTTTGAAGATGCTGTCACGGTAACCGAACCGGCAGTCGGCAGCCGCGATGCGCTCAACCTCGCCACTCTGCCAGTTGAACGCCTCCACGTAGGCACAGACGCTGGCCAGCTCGACCCCGTAGGCACCGATGTTCTGTACCGGGGCCGCCCCGACCGTCCCGGGAATGAGTGCCAGGTTCTCCAGCCCGTGCCAGCCCTGTTGCAGGGCGTGGCATACCAGCTCGTGCCAGTTTTCACCTGCCGCCACGTGCAGTAGCCAGTGCTCGGCCTCCTCTTGCAGCGTGATCCCTTTCAGGCCGTTGTGGACCACCAGACCGGCAAAGTCATCGCAGAACAGGATGTTGCTTCCTCCTCCCAGCACCAGGCGCGGCAAGGTGGCCAACTCCGGGTTGGTCCGCAGTTGCACGAGATCATCCGGCCGGGTCACATCGGCCAGCCAGAGGCAGTGTGCGTCCAGGCCCAGAGTGTTGAGGGTCGACAGGGAGGCGTGGGGGGTGAGTTTCATCTGTGTGTTCCGACAAGGACAAGGGCGCAGTTTACCCCAGATCCCCCGGGACAAAAAACCCGGACACTTTTCGGACTCAGGGCTCTGGAGTAGAGTAACCCCTTCATCCCGCTGAGGAAGCATGTATGAACAATCAATTCGCCGTCATCGGCCTGGGCCTGTTTGGCAGCGCCTTGTGCGAAGAGTTGCAGCGCCAGAATGCCGAGGTACTGGCCATCGACATCGACGAGAGCAAGACCCGCCAGATAGCCACCCTCTGTAACCACGTCATCGTGGCCGATGCCACCGACGAGGCCACGGTCGCCGAACTGGGCCTGGCGAATTTCGACATCGTCTTTGTCGCCATCGGCGACAACCTGGAGACCAGCATCCTGACCACGCTGGTGCTGAAAGAGGCGGGCGTGAAGAAGGTCTGGGTCAAGGCCCGCGACAAGTTCCACGCCAAGATCCTGCAGAAGGTAGGCGCGGACAAGGTGATCAACCCGGAGTGGGACATGGGCCGCCGGGTGGCCCAGAGCATGCTGGACAACCGGCTGTTCGACTACCTGGAGCTGGGTCACGACATGGTGCTGACCGAGTTCGTGATCGGCTTGCAGCAAAACACCCGCACCCTGGCCGACTTGCGCCTGCTGCAGCAAAGCGATTTCCAGCTGTTGGCCATCAAGCGGGGTGAGGTGCTGCACAACGTCCTGACCGGCAAGATGGAGCTGCAACTCGGTGACATCCTGATTCTGGCCGGCAACAAGCACGCCATCGATCACTGGCTCGACACCCTATGATCAACTGGCGCAGCAACTACGCCTTCACCCTGCATCGGGAAGACAACTCCCGCTGGAGCGAGGCCAAGCTCATCCTGGGCAGTTTCCTCATCATCCTGCTGGTTGGCACCCTGTTTCTGGTCCAGCCCTCCAGCCACAAGGGTGAGGTCACCGTCATCAACGCACTGTTCACCGCCACCTCCGCCATCAGCGTGACCGGCCTCGGGGTGGTGGATACCGGCACCGCCTTCACCCTGCAGGGGCAGATCATCCTGTTGATATTGATGGAGATTGGTGGTCTCGGCCAGATGACCATGACACTGCTGCTCATCGCCATGTTCAGCAAGCGGGTCGGGCTGCGCCAGCAGGTGCTGGCCAAGGAGGCACTGGGCCAGGAGGGATCCGTCAACATCGTCCAGCTGGTGAAACGCATCGTCCTGTTCGCCCTGATTGCCCAGCTGATCGGCACCGCCATCATGGCCATTCGCTGGGTGCCCGACATGGGCTGGGGCCACGGCCTCTACGTCAGCTTCTTCCACGCGGTGTCGGCTTTCAACAACGCCGGCTTCTCGCTGTTTGCCAACAACCTCATGGACTACCGGGATGACCCCATCATCAGCCTGACCATACCGGCCCTGCTGATCCTGGGGGGGGTAGGCTTCACCGTCATCGTCGACCTGGTGCGCAACCGCCGCTGGCGCAAGCTGAAACTGCACAGCAAGCTGATGCTGCTGATGACCCCTGCCCTGCTGCTGCTGGGGACCCTGATGTTCTGGCTGCTGGAGCACAACAACCCTGGCACCCTGGGCAACGCCTCCTTCGGGAGCCAGTGGCTGGCAGCCTTCTTCCAGTCGGCCACCGCGCGCACGGCGGGCTTCAACACGGTGGATATCGGCCAGATGGTACCGGCCTCCCTGCTGTTCATGATGATGCTGATGTTCATCGGTGCCGGGGCAACCTCCACCGGGGGCGGTATCAAGGTCACCACCTTTGCCGTCGTTCTGCTGGCGACCCGGGCGTTTCTGACCAAGCGCCCCCATGTCACCGCCTTCGGCCGCACCCTGTCACCCCAGATAGTGACCCGCTCCCTGGCCATCATCATCGTCAGTACCATGGTGCTGATGCTGGCGATGTTCCTGCTGATGCTCACGGAGTCGCAATCATTCGACAAGATCATGTTCGAGACCATCTCGGCCTTTGCCACCGTGGGACTGTCCACCGGCATCACCGCTTCTCTGAGCGAACCGGGCAAACTGATCCTGGTGCTGGTGATGATCTGCGGCCGTCTGGGGCCCCTCACCCTGGCGATCATGCTGGCCCGCCCGGTGGAGACCCGCATCCGTTATCCGGAAGAAAGCGTCTACACGGGGTAAGCCGCTCCATCCATGTAAAGAGGGGCCACTGGCCCCTCTTCTTATTTTTATGTGATCACAGCGCTCGCCGGCCTCAGGCCGCCTTGCCCCTGGTCGTCCCCTTGCCAGTGCTCTTTCCAGGGCTCTTCCCCGCACGAGCACTCTTGCCCGTGCTCGTGCGGGGGCGTGCGGCGGTGGACCCAGTCCGCTTGCGGCGGGCAAAGCGTTGCTTGCTGTCACCGGGCGCCGCCTTGGGCAGCGCGCTGAAGCTGGCGCCGGAATCCTGCCGCACCCCCTCGATCAGGCCGTTGAGCTGCTCGGTGAGCGGCCCCATGAACTGCTGGTAGCTGCCGTGACGTTCGGCGATCTGACCCAGACTCTGCTCCCACAGTGCCGTCATGTCCGGTGTCGTGGCGGTCGTGGGCAGCGCCTGGACCAGGGCTCGCCCGGTCGGGGTGGCGTTGATGCTCTTGCCCTGGCGCACCAGGAAGCGGCGCTTGAACAGCAGATCGATGATCCCGGCCCGGGTCGCCTCGGTGCCCAGACCGTCGGTCTCCCGCAGGGTCTTGCGGATCTCGGGATCCTGCACATAACGGGCGATGCCGGTCATGGCGGCCAGCAGGGTGGCATCGGTAAACGGCTTGGGGGGCTGGGTCATCTTCTCCAGCAGCTCCCCCCGCTCGCACAGCAGTTCCTCCCCCTCTTTCAGGGCAGGCAGGGTTCCCGCCTCCTCCTCGTCATCCTCTTCCACTCCGAGCAGCGCCTTCCAGCCCGCCTTGAGGATGCGGCGCGCCTTGGCCTGGAACAGCCCTCCGGCGATGCGCAGCAACACCTTGCTGTCGTTGTACTCGAACGGCGGGTAGAACTGCAGCAGATACTGGCGGGCAATCAGGCCGTAAAGCTTCGCCTCGTCGGCCCCCAGGCTCCCCTCGTTCCCCCTCTTCTCGGTGGGAATGATGGCGTGGTGGGCATCCACCTTGCTGTCGTTCCACGCCTTGCTGCGGATCCTGCCATCCGCTTCGGCGACCGCCCTGGCCAGCGCAGGGGCCGTGCTGGCGATGGCCTCCCGCACCTGGCCGGCCCGGTTGAAGTGCTCGCTCGGCAGATGGCGGCTGTCGGATCTGGGATAGGTGATGAGCTTGTGCCGCTCGTAGAGGCTCTGGCAGATATCCAGCACCCGCTTGGCATCCATGCCAAAGCGCTTGGCCGCGTCGATCTGCAGGCTGGAGAGGTTGTAGGGGAGCGGCGCCGCCTGCTTGCGCGCCTGCTCCTCCACCGCCTCCACCCGGGCGGGTTGCCCCTGGATCCGCTCCACCACCTTGGCGGCCAGCGCCCGGTTGAGCACCCGTCCCTCCTCATCCTGCCAGGGCAGACATGCCTCCGATGGCAGCCACCTGGCGGTGAAACGTTCGTTGCCCTGGGTCAACAGATGGGCCATCACCTCGTAGAACGGCTTGGGAACGAAGGCCTCGATCTCGAGATCCCGGCGCACCACCAGACCGAGCAAGGGGGTCTGTACCCGACCCACCGACAGCAGTTCGCTGCAGCCCCCCTTGCGGCCAAGCAGGGTATAGGCCCGGGTCATGTTGATGCCATAGAGCCAGTCGGCACGGCTACGGGCCAGCGCCGACACCGCCAGCGGCACGAACTCCTTGTTGTCTCTGAGCTTGTCGAGGGCGCGGCGCACGGCGGGGGGATTGAGATCGCTGATGAGGCAGCGCTGAACCGGTTTGGTCTTGGGATAGCCGAGAAAGTCGATCACCTCGTCCACCAGCAGTTGCCCTTCCCTGTCCGGGTCACCGGCGTTGACCACGCAGTCCGCCTGCTTGATGAGCCCCTTGATGACGGCCAGCTGGGCCTTGGTCTTGGGTTTGGCCACCAGCTGCCACTGGGTCGGGACAATGGGAAGGGATTCCATGCGCCACTGCTTGTAGGCGGCATCGTAGGCATCGGGCTCGGCCTGCTCCAGCAGGTGGCCGATGCACCAGGTCACCACGTCTCCCTGCGCCGTCTCGATGAAACCATCCCCCTTCTTGTGCGGTTTGGGGAGGACATCGGCGATGGCGCGGCCAAGGCTGGGTTTCTCGGCGATAAAGAGTCGCATGATGGATACACCTGAATACTGTATATGTGAACAGTATACAATCCTCTCGCCACAAACCCCAAGCCCCGGGGTGGCGTACTGCCTCCTCGCCCCGGCTTGGGCATCGCTCTCACCACAGCGCATCCCGCTCCCGCTGTATGGGAAAAATGAGATTTAAATTCAAGAAATCATGCCAAAACAAATAACAAAACCAAAAAAACAATTATATGACGAAATAAAAACCATGACCGAGGTCAACCCTTTGAATCCTGGGACTACTACTATATTGGTAATACCCGAATTCGAAGGACACCGTCACCATGCTTGGAAAACTGTTGAGAAAGACCTGGTTCTGGCTTCTGCTGCTCGGGGCCCTGCTGGGGATCGCCGCACTGGGCGTCACCGTCACCGTGCTGCACAAGACCAGCTCCACCGAGTTCTGCGTCTCCTGCCACTCCATGCAGACCCCGCTCGCCGAATATCAGGGCAGCGTCCACTTCCAGAACGTGAAGGGGATCCGCGCCGAGTGCGCCGACTGCCACATCCCCAGTGAACCCGCCGCCTATCTCTGGACCAAGATCCGCGCCGTGAAGGACATCTATCACGAGGCGATCGGCACCCTCGACACCCCGGAGAAATACGAGGCCCACAAGCTGCGCATGGCCCAGACCGTGTGGGATCAGCTCAAGGCCAATGACTCCGCCACCTGTCGCAGTTGCCACAGCTACGCCGCCATGGACATCCTGGCCCAGCGCCCCAATGCCCGCGCCGAGCACCCGGTCGCCATCAAGGAGGGTCAGACCTGCATCGACTGCCACCGCGGCGTTGCCCACATCATGCCGGACATGAGCGGCCTGGCCGCCGCCGGTGCCAGCGAACTGGCCGCCGCCGCGGCCCAGACCCCGACCACCGTCACCACCCGCTATGCCATCGCCACCACCCCGCTCTATCTGGATGCCGGCGCCAAGACTGACGAAGGCACCCTGATGCCCTCCACCCAGGTGGAAGTGCTGGCCAACGACAACGGCCGCACCCAGGTGCGCATCGACGGCTGGCAGCAGGACGGTGTGAGCGAGGTGTTCTACGCCGCCCCCGGCAAACGGATCCTGAGCGTGCTGGTCGGCGAAGCCGCCAGAAAAGCCCTCGTGACCGGCAAGAGCGAAACCGACAGCGCCACCAACCTCACCTGGCATCAGGTCAGCCTGACCGCCTGGGTTGACCAGAGCCAGCTCATCGGCGACCAGGGCAAGCTGTGGCAATACGCCTCCACCCTGATGTCCAACAACTGCACCGGCTGTCACGGCCTCACCGCGCTGGATCACTTCAACGCCAACCAGTGGATCGGCGTTATCAAGGGGATGGAGTCTCGTACCTCCCTCACCCCGGAGCAGGCGCGCATGCTCACCCAATACGTGCAGAAACACGCCAGCGACATGAGCGCGGCCCATTAAGGCAGGAACAGAGGACTCTCCCATGACTTTTTTCAATGACCAACAGACCAACCTCTCCCGCCGTACTCTGCTCAAGGGGCTGGGGGCCTGTGCCGCCTTGCCCCTGCTGGCTGGTCTCTTCCCGAAAAGCGCCCTGGCCAAGGCCGTCAGCACAGCCCTTGAGCAGTTCCCCACCCTGGTGCCCGCCCAGAAGGGCATCCTGACCGGCGCCCACTGGGGAGCCTTCGAGGCCATCGTCTCCGAGGGCCGCATGGTGCGGGTCCAGCCGGTGGCCGACGATCCGGCACCGAATGACCTCATCGACATGGCGCCGTTCCAGGTCCACGCCAAGAACCGCATCAAGTACCCCATGGTGCGCAAGAGCTGGCTGGAGCACGGCCCGGGTGCCAGACCGGAGCTGCGCGGTGCCGACGAGTGGGTGCGAGTGAGCTGGGAGAAGGCCATCGAACTGGTGGCCGGCGAGATCCAGCGCGTCCAGTCTGATTTCGGCCCGCAGGCGATCCACGCCGGATCCTACGGCTGGAAGAGTGTCGGCATGTTCCACAACAGCCGCACCCTGCTGCACCGCCTGATGAACCTGGCCGGGGGTTTCACCGGCTATGCCGGGGACTACTCCACCGGCGCGGCCCAGGTGATCATGTCCCACGTGATGGGCTCCATCGAGGTGTACGAGCAGCAGACCGCCTGGCCCAACGTGGTGGAGCACGCCGAACTGGTGGTGCTCTGGGGGGTCAACGCCCAGGTGACCCTGAAGAACAGCTGGAACATGCCGGATCACGAGGGGCAGGCCGGCTTCAAGGCGCTGAAAGAGAAAGGCACCCGGGTCATCAGCATCGATCCCGTCTACAACGAGACCGCCAAGCTGGCCAATGCCGAGTGGATTGCCCCGAACGCCTATACCGACGTGGCCATGATGTTGGGTGTCGCTCACACCCTCTACAGCGAGAAGAAGCACGATCAGGCCTTCCTCGATCGCTACACCGTCGGCTTCGACACCTTCCTCGCCTACCTGCTCGGCAAGGAGGACGGTCAGCCGAAGAGCGCCGAGTGGGCGAGCGCCATCTGCGGCGTCGAGGCCAAGGTGATCCGCCAGCTGGCCCTCGACATGGCCGCCAAGCGCACCATGATCATGGCGGGCTGGGGCATGCAGCGTCAGCACCACGGTGAACAGCCCAACTGGATGCTGGTCACTCTGGCCGCCATGCTGGGCCAGATCGGCCTGCCGGGGGGCGGCTACGGCTTCAGTTACCACTACTCCTCCGGTGGCAGCCCCACCGCCAAGGGCGGCATTCTGGCGGGCATCTCCGCTGGCAACGCACCGAAGAAAAGCCCGGCCCCCATCCCGGTGGCCCGCATCGCCGACTGCCTCGCCAACCCGGGCAAGACCATCGACTTCAACGGCCGCAAAGTGACCTATCCGGACATCAAGCTGGTCTACGTGGCGGGGGGCAACCCCTTCCACCACCATCAGGACACCAACAACCTGCTGCAGGCCTGGCGCAAACCCCAGACCGTGATCGTCCACGAGCCCTACTGGACGGCGACTGCCAAACATGCCGACATCGTGCTGCCGGTCACCACCAGCTACGAGCGCAACGACCTGGAGATGGGGGGCGACTACTCCCAGCGCTACGTCTTCCCCATGCACCAGTGCGTCCCCCCCCAGCATGAGTCCCGCAACGACTTCGACATCTTCAGCGCCATCGCCGCTAAGCTGGGCATGCAGGAGCAGTACACCGAAGGGAAGGACGAGATGCTGTGGCTCAAGCAGATGTACGACGGCATGGCGGCCCAGGCTCGCGGTGCCCGGGTGGCGCTGCCGCCGTTCAACATGTTCTGGGAGTCCAACAACTACATCCGCTTCCCGATCCCGGAGGCCAACCGCCAGTGGATCCGTCACGCCGATTTTCGCGAGAACCCGCTGCTCAACCCGCTCGGTACCCCGTCCGGCAAGATCGAGATCTTCTCCAACACGGTGGCGGGGATGGGTTATGCCGACTGCGCCGGTCATCCCAAGTGGTATGAGCCCAAGGAGTGGGTGAAGAGCGAGGTGGCGGCGCGCTATCCGCTGTCGCTCAACACCTCCCACCCGACCCAGCGGCTGCACTCCCAGCTCGACAACACCCCGCTGCGGGACAAGTTCGCCATCGCCGACCGCGAAGCGATCCTGATCCATCCTGACGACGCCAAAGCGCGCGGCATCCAGGATGGCGATCTGGTGCGGGCCTTCAACGAGCGCGGCCAGATCCTGGTGGGGGCCCTGATATCCGCCGATATCCGGCCCGGGGTGGTGCGCGTGTGTGAAGGGGCCTGGTATGACCCGGCCAAGCCGGGCGAAGCGGGCAGCATCTGCAAGAACGGCAACGTCAACTGCCTCACCTTCGACGAGGGCTCGTCCAGTCTGGCCCAGGGCAACTGCGGCCACATGGCCCAATTGCAGATAGAGAAGTATATCGGGCCAGTGCTCGCCAACACGGCGCACGAGGTACCGGCCAACGGCTGAGTAGAGGACTGAGCAACAAAAACGGCGCCATCAAGGCGCCGTTTTCTTATCGCAGTTTGTGGTGTGGCTCAGAATCACAAGTCACCCTCAACCATATACTCTTCCGCATACTCCACCCGCCTTGCAGCCAGAGCGCGGACAAGGTGGCTCAGAAGTCTCCTTCCACCATGTACTCTTCGGCACACTCCACCCGCCTTGCAGCCAGAGCGCGGACAAGGTGGCTCAGAAGTCTCCTTCCACCATGTACTCTTCGGCACACTCCACCAGCTGGGGCCAGAGATCTTCCGGCACCCAGGCCTCGGGGTCATCCTCGTCACCGTCATACTGGCTCCAGAAGAAGGCTCGCAGCCCGCTTGCGAAGTCGTCGCTCAACTCAGCCAGTTCGGAGAGGGGCCCCAGCCAGGCAATGCGGCGCAGGCCGGAGGCGAGATCGTTGATGGCATCCATCAGGGTGCGATCATCCAGGCTCTGCTCCACCAGCAGGGTGAAGCGCTCCCGCGCGCTCTCGGTCTGATCCTCGTCCAGCTCGCCCACGTCGGCCAGCAGATCGACAAAGTCCTCCAGCAAGAACTGGATCAGGGCATCCCTGTCCTCGAACCACTGGATCTGGGCCCCCTTGGTGCCCAGCACGGAGGCATCGAACGAATCATCGAGATGGCACAAAGCCCAAGGATCGTCAGTCATTGCTACCCTTCCTACACCTGAAACAAGAGACGTATCTTATGCCGGGTGCCGCACCCTTGCCAGCACGGCGGCACAAAAGGGGCGCCCCGTCACTCGACCCTGGCCACCTTGGGCAGGGAGAGGGAAGCGGCGAGCCCCCCCAGCTCGGCCCGCCCCATGATGAGACTGCCGCGATAGGCTTCCGCGAGATCCGAGACGATGTTGAGGCCAAGGCCCGAGCCCGGCACCTTCTCGTCGAGGCGCACCCCCCGCAGCACCGCCTTGGCGATCTGATCTTCACTCATGCCGGGACCGTCGTCCTCGATGCGCAGGGTGATCCAGCCCCCCAGCTCGGCGCTGGAGATGCGCAGCTCGCTGGCGGACCACTTGAAGGCGTTCTCCAGCAGGTTGCCCACCATCTCGTCGAAGTCCTGCTCCTCCACCCCGACCGCCAGATTGACCGGCACCTGCAAGTCCACCGTCTTGCCGGGATAGAGGCGGGAGAAGGCGCGGCAGATGTACTCCACCCGGGCCCGCACCGGGGTCGAGACCCCGAGGATCTTGGCGGCGCCGGTCACCCGCGCCTTGCCGAGGTGGTAGTCGATGTGGCGCTGGATCTGGTCGAGCTGCTCGCCGAGGGCGGCCTGATCCTCCGGCGGCAACTGGGTCACCTGGTTGCGCATGATGCTGAGCGGCGTCTTGAGGGCGTGGGCCAGGTTGCCGGTGTGGGAGCGGGCTCGTTGCAGCAGCTCGCCATAGTGGTGCAGCAGGCGGTTGATGTCCTCCACCAGCGGCTGGATCTCCAGGGGGTAGCGCAGCCGGAACCCCTCCTGATGACCCTGATGGACGCGGCTCAGCTCGCGGCGCAGCAGGTGCAGCGGGCGCAGGCCGTAGAGGATCTGGAACATGAAGCCGAGCACCAGGCCGGTGGCGGCGAAGCCGAGGCCGAGGAAGAGGCTAATACGCGTCTTCTTCAGGGTCTGGGTCAGGGCGCTGCTGTCCTTGGCCATCACCAGGGTGAAGACCCGATCAGACCCCGGCAGCAGCACGGTACGGGTCATGATGAGCAGGGGCTCCTTGTTGGGCCCCTTGCCGACGAAGAGATCCGGATCGCCGAAGGCCGACTTCAGGCCGTGGGCGCTCAGATGGGCATCCCACAGGGAGCGGGAGCGGCTGACCACCGTCTCCCCCAGCTCCAGCTGCCAGTAGTAGCCGGAGTAGGGCTGGCGATAACGGGGGTCGGCCATGGGCTCGGTGACCACCGGCATGCCGTCCGGCTGGATCTCGAGGCGGGAGAGCAGATCGTAGAGCTGCAGGCGCAAGCCATCGGCCTCCGCCTCCTGCCAGTAGTTGCGCATCATGGTCTGCAGGCTGAAACCGGTGGCGAACAGGAAGAGACCGCACCAGACCATGGCGATCACCACCAGCCGACCTCGCAGGGTACGTACCAGCCTCATTCAACCCACCCCGCCATCGGTTGCGGTCGCGTCATTCGTTGATCCGGTAGCCGAGGCCGCGCACCGTCTCGATGAGATCGGCGTGGGTCTTCTTGCGGATGCGGCCGATGAACACCTCCACGGTGTTGGAGTCGCGATCGAAATCCTGGGCATAGATGTGGTCGATCAGCTCGCTGCGGGACACCACCTTGCCCCTGTGCTGCATCAGGTAGCCCAGCACCCGGAACTCGTGGGCGGTGAGCTTGATGGGGGTTCCTTCGTACCACACCTGGGAAGCCGCCATGTCGAGACGCACGCCACCGATCTCGAGGATGGAGCTGGCGTTCCCCGCCGCCCGGCGCACCAGCGCCTGCACCCTCGCCACCAGCTCCGCCACCTGGAAGGGCTTGGTGAGGTAGTCGTCCGCCCCGGCGTTGAGCCCTTCAATCTTCTCGTGCAACTGGCCACGGGCGGTCAGCACCAGCACCGGGGTGTCCATCCCCTTGCTGCGCCACTCCTTCAGTACGCTCAGGCCGTCGCGACCGGGCAGGCCGAGATCCAGGATGATGGCGTCATAGGGTTCGGTCTCGCCGAGAAAGCCCGCCTCGTTGCCATCGTGGCAGAGATCGGTGACGAAACCGGACAGACGCAGCTGTTCCGCCAGCTGGCCCGCGAGGATCTTTTCATCTTCAACTATCAGAATGCGCATACATGGGTATCCAAAACAGGGTTGTGCCGGCACCGGCAACGGTTGGGGGGACGAACCGGACGGCGGTAGGTTCGCGGACTCACGCCGTTACTCCTCTTCCGGGGGCGGGCGCGGAGCGAACAGGCGCTCCAGATGGTGACCCTTGAGCCACACCATCTCCAGATTGTCAGCCCGGTAGCCCACCTTGATGACGCTGTTCTCCTCGTCGATGAGCCTGAGCTCGTAGAGCCAGACGCCATCCTCCTCACCCAGATCGACGCGCAGCACGCGCACCGGCAGGCGGGAGGCCACCTCCATCAACTCATGAAACGGGCGGACCCGCCCCTCGCTGACCGCCTGTTGCAGCAAGGCCTCGTTCGGCTGGGCCGCCTGAACCAGCATCGGCAGCAGCAATCCAAGCAGGGGCAGCGCGCTATTCATGGGTGATTCATCTCTCAAAACCTAACATAATGCCGTTTATAGTGTGCCAGCCATGAATCCGGAATGAATATGATCCCACGCAGTATCCTGCTGATCTTGTGCCTCTTTTCCACCTTTGGCTGGGCGGCGCAGACACGTCTCGACATGGCCGGACTGGTCAAGTTGTTGCTGGCACAAGGGTATCACGACATTCGGGAAGTGGAGCTGGAAGGGGACAAATTCGAGGTCGATACCCTGAATGCCGACGATCAGCGCGTCCAGTTGCAGGTCGATGCCAACACCGGCGAGATCACCAAAAAAGAGGCCGAATAGGCCTCTTTTGCTATGGGCGTGACGGCTGTTGCGCCGCCCCCCTCCCGGCTACTTGTGCTCGCCTGCGCCAGGGGCGCAGCAGCTTTTCCCGACGTGGCCACAGCAGGGCGCAGGCCAGCACCAGATAGATGAGCGGCTCCTGCCAGCCGCTCTTGACCGACCACCAGTAGTGTACCGGCACCAGCAGAGCCACCCCGTAGATCCAGTTGTGCAGCTTCTGCCAGGCCGGCCCCATGCGACGCAACAGGGCCGGGATCGAGGTGATGCCGAGCGCCAGCAACAGCAGCAGCGCCACCATGCCCACCACTATGTAGCTGCGCTTGACCAGCTCGCCGCCAATCAGCCCCCAGTCGAACTGCAGATCCAGCCCCAGCCAGACCATGAAGTGCAGGGACGCCCAGGCGGCGCACCAGAGCCCGAGGGGGCGGCGCAGCTTGATGAGCTGCCCCTGGCGCCAGCGCTTGGCGAGCGGCGACACCAGCAGGGTCAGCAACAGCAGGTGGAGGGCCCCCTTGCCAAGGTAATGGGTCAGCCCCTGGACCGGATCCCCCCCCAGCAGCCCGGCTGGCACGGCATAGCCCAGCCAGAGCAGAAAGCCGATCGAACCAAGGTGCACCAGCGCCCGCAAGCCGTTGACATGGGCTGTTTTCAGTCTCGGCATCATATTGCAGTTCCCGTCATGTTTTTCCCGCTTCTCATCCCCTCTCCCACCAGGGGAGAAGGAGGCAAGAGATCAGTCGGACAGAGCGTCAGTCTCAATACCATTTACGCAGATCCATCCCCTGATAGAGGGACGCCACCTCGTCCCCGTAGCCGTTGAACATCAGGGTCGGCTGGCGCTTGGCACCGAAGATGCCCCCCTCGCCGATGAAACGCTCGCTGGCCTGGCTCCAGCGCGGGTGATCCACGCTCGGATTGACGTTGGCATAGAAACCATACTCGTTCGGCGCCAGCAGGTTCCAGGTGGTGGGGGGCATCTCCTCCACCAGGCGGATGGAGACGATGCTCTTGATGCTCTTGAAGCCGTACTTCCAGGGCACAACCAGCCGGATGGGAGCCCCGTTCTGGGCGGGCAGGGTTTTGCCATAGAGCCCCATGGCGAGGAAGGAGAGGGGGTGCATGGCCTCGTCGAGGCGCAAGCCCTCCACATAGGGATAATCGATGCCGCCCCCCAGGGCACGGGAGGCCTGCCCCGGTAACTGTTCCGGATCATAGAGCGTCTCGAAGGCCACGAACTTGGCGCGACTGGTGGGCTCGGCACGGCGGATCAGATCCGCCAGCGCAATGCCGCTCCAGGGCAGCACCATGGACCAGGCCTCCACGCAGCGCAGCCGATAGATGCGCTCCTCCAGCGTGCTCTTGTTGATGAGATCCCACACATCCAGGGTGAAGGGTTTGGCCACCTCCCCTTCCACCTTCAGGGTCCAGGGCTCGGGCTTGAGGTAATGGCCGTTGCGGGCCGGATCCCCCTTGTCGGTCCCCAGCTCGTAGAAATTGTTGTGGGTGGTGGCCTTCTCCTCCGGGGTGAGGATCAATCCCTCTGGCCGGGTCGCGGCACGGATGTCGAGGGGTCTGGTGGGGGCCACGGTGGCCGGCTTGTCCGGTGCGAAGAGATCCAGCAGGCTGGCCTTCACCGGAAACGCCAGGGTGGCGGCACCGACGCCCAGGCCCAGCCCTTTCAAGATGCGGCGACGATCCTGATAGACGGTTTCCGGCGTGACATCCTGCTCGGTGGGGTGATGAGAAGTACGGCGCTTGATCAACATGAAAAAACTCCCGGGACGATGAGGTTGACAACCATAAGACCCGCCCCGGCCGAGTTTTATTTCACACAGAATTACATGAGTTGGTAAAGGGGCAGTGCCTTGGCCATGGTACCGGCCAGGAAGAGCACTACGAACACCAGCAGAGGAACGATCACGTTTGGCACCATCAGATTCACTCCATGAGCAGGACAGGGCCTCTAACTATGGAACAAGGTCTGCGGCGCCTCCAATGAATTTTTTTCGCGAGCGCAAGCGTATTCCAGAGTTGCAAAGAGTGACCGGGATCACACACAATCCGGCCCCCGCTTGCTGCCGCTCCACCGCGGAGTAGGCTGCCTCCTTTTCCGGATTCAACCACTGAGAGTCACGCCATGAGCCCACTGTTCGCCATCGCCATCACGACCGGGATCCTCTCCGCCGTCTGGGGTGGACTGGCCGCCGCACTCGGTCTCATCTCCTGGGTCGGCTTCCTCGGCTGCACCAGCTACTTCGCCTCGAGTGGCGGTTACAAGGCGCTGTTGCAGACCCTGCTGTGCAACACCACCGGCATGCTGTGGGCACTCCTGCTGATCCACGGGGAGACTTGGTGGGGGGCCGGCATGGCGGGCTATCTGATGACAGGGGTGGTGGCCACCCTGATGTGCGTGCAGGCCAGGCAGCAGTGGCTCGCCTACATTCCCGGCACCTTCGCCGGGTGCTGTGCCACCTTCGGCGCCGCAGGCGAGTGGCGGCTCATTCTGCCCTCCCTCATCATCGGCGCCCTGTTTGGCTATCTGATGAAGGCGAGCGGCCTCTGGCTCTCCCAGAAGACCCTCTCCACCGGCGGCGTCAGCGATCCGGCCTGAGGCCGATTCTGTCGGAAACCAGAGGGGCGGGGGGGGGGGGGGGGCCCCCCCCCCGGGCCCCCGGGGGGCCCCCCCCCCCCCCCACAAACGCGGGTGGCCCCCCACACACAACAAGTAGCCAGCCCCGGCGCGCCCCCGCGCGGGCGGCCGCAGCCTG
>NZ_JAPDBP010000038.1:0-18782 GCF_027705305.1 Aeromonas sp. QDB17 | reverse complement strand
CAGTGGGAAGAGAAGATCCTGGAACTGGCTGGCCACCTGGACACCTACATTCCGGAGCCGGAGCGTGCCATTGACCAACCGTTCCTGATGCCTATCGAAGACGTCTTCTCCATCGCTGGCCGTGGTACCGTAGTAACCGGTCGTGTAGAGCGCGGTATCGTCAAGGTTGGTGAAGAAGTGGAAATCGTTGGTATCAAAGATACCACCAAGACCACCTGTACCGGCGTTGAAATGTTCCGCAAACTGCTGGACGAAGGCCGTGCAGGTGAGAACGTTGGCGCGCTGCTGCGTGGCGTGAAGCGTGAAGACGTAGAGCGTGGTCAGGTACTGGCCAAGCCGGGCACCATCAAGCCGCACACCAAGTTCGAATCCGAAGTGTACGTACTGTCCAAAGAAGAAGGTGGTCGTCACACTCCGTTCTTCAAGGGCTACCGTCCGCAGTTCTACTTCCGTACTACCGACGTGACCGGTACCATCGAACTGCCGGAAGGCGTAGAGATGGTCATGCCGGGCGACAACATCAAGATGGTTGTTACCCTGATTGCCCCGATCGCGATGGACGACGGCCTGCGTTTCGCTATCCGTGAAGGTGGCCGTACCGTAGGTGCTGGTGTTGTAGCCAAAGTTATCGCTTAATCTTGGCTTACATAAATAAAGCAAAGCCCCTATAATAGGGGCTTTCTTATGCAGGGGCGTAGTTCGAATTGGTAGAACAGCGGTCTCCAAAACCGATGGTTGCGGGTTCGAGTCCTGCCGCCCCTGCCATATACCTCGTCTCGTACGGGGCTTTTGTGTCTTTGGTTACGTCAGATACAGGTGGGTTGTATGAGTGTTAGTTCTGAGGGTCAGGGCGGAAGCAAGGATACCCTGCTTTGGGGCCTGGTTTTCATCATCCTGGCGGCCGCTGTAGTGGGCAATTACCTGCTGAGCGACGTTATTGCTGCCGTCCGCGCCCTGGGTGTGGTCGTTGTCATCGCCGCTGCCGGTGCAGTGGCCCTGCAAACCACCAAGGGCAAGGCAACACTGGCGTTTGCCCGTGAGTCTCGCCTGGAAGTCCGCAAGGTCGTATGGCCGACCCGTCAGGAAGCCATTCAGACAACCCTGATTGTGCTGGCGGTGACTGCCGTGATGGGGCTGCTGCTGTTCGTGTTGGACGGCGCCTTGGTCTGGTTGGTCAACCTGATTACCGGTGTGTAAGGATAAGCCATGACTGAACAACGTGAACAGCGTATGAGATGGTATGTCGTGCAGGCATTTTCCGGCTACGAAGGCCGTGTTGCCAAATCCCTGCGTGAACATATCAAGATGCATGGCATGGAAGAGCTGTTTGGTGAAGTGCTGGTCCCGACCGAAGAAGTGGTCGAGATGCGTGCTGGCCAGAAGCGCAAGAGTGAGCGCAAATTTTTCCCGGGATACGTCCTGGTCCAGATGGTGATGGATGAAACCACATGGCACCTGGTGCGCAATGTACCACGTGTAATGGGTTTCATCGGCGGTACCTCCGATCGCCCTGCTCCTATCTCCGATAAAGAAGCGGATGCCATCCTCAACCGTCTGCAAGATGCCCACGATAAACCGCGTCCGAAAACCTTGTTTGAACCGGGTGAGATGGTCCGGGTTGCCGATGGTCCGTTCGCCGACTTCAACGGTACCGTTGAAGAGGTGGACTACGAAAAGAGCCGCGTGAAGGTCTCCGTACTGATCTTCGGCCGCTCAACGCCGGTAGAACTGGATTTTGGTCAGGTCGAAAAAGGCTGATTAATCTCTGTACGTTTAACGGTTGTCAGGGGCAGCGATTATCTCTATAATTCGCTGCCCCTTTATTTGTTGGGGAGCCGTTTGCAGGAGCATGTCTCCGAGGCGTTAGAACCCATTTTTGAGGTATTTTTGTAATGGCTAAGAAAGTCACAGCTTATATCAAGCTGCAAGTTAAGGCTGGCAGTGCTAACCCCAGCCCTCCCGTTGGTCCTGCTCTGGGTCAGCACGGTGTGAACATCATGGAATTCTGTAAGGCATTCAACGCCCGTACAGAAAAGCTGGAAAAAGGTTCTCCGACTCCGGTCGTGATCACCGTTTACAGCGACCGTTCCTTCACCTTCGAAACCAAGACTCCGCCCGCTTCCTTCCTGCTGAAGAAAGCCGCTGGTATCCAGTCTGGTTCCGCCAAGCCGAACAAAGACAAGGTTGGTAAGGTGACTGTGGCTCAGCTGCAAGAAATCGCCAAGACCAAAGAGCCGGATATGACTGGGGCCGATCTGGATGCAAAAGTACGTTGCATCGCCGGTTCCGCTCGTTCCATGGGCCTGGTAGTGGAGGAGTAAGACAATGGCTAAACTGTCCAAGCGTATGCGCGTTATTCGCGAAAAAGTTGACGGTACCAAAGAGTACTCCATCAACGAAGCCATTGCCCTGCTGAAAGAACTGGCTACCGCCAAGTTCGTTGAAAGCGTTGACGTTGCCGTTAACCTGGGTATCGATGCTCGTAAATCCGACCAGAACGTACGTGGTGCAACTGTACTGCCGCACGGTACCGGTCGTGACATCCGTGTCGCCGTGTTCACCCAGGGTGCCAATGCCGAAGCCGCCAAGGCTGCCGGTGCTGAACTGGTTGGTATGGATGACCTGGCTGAGCTGGTCAAGAAAGGCGAGATGAACTTCGACGTCGTGATCGCATCCCCGGATGCCATGCGTGTTGTTGGTCAACTGGGTCAAATCCTGGGCCCGCGCGGTCTGATGCCGAACCCGAAAGTGGGTACCGTCACTCCGAACGTAGCCGAAGCCGTCAAGAACGCCAAGGCTGGTCAGGTTCGTTACCGTAACGACAAGAACGGTATCATTCATACCACTCTGGGCAAGGTCTCTTTCAACGAAGTTCAGCTGAAAGAAAACCTGGAAGCTCTGCTGGTTGCCTTGAAGAAGGCCAAGCCGTCCTCCGCCAAGGGTGTATTCATCAAGAAAGTCAGCATCTCCACCACCATGGGTGCCGGTGTTGCCGTAGACCAAGCTTCCCTGGAAGCTCAGGCCTAATTGATGGGTTTTACAAGGCGCAAAATTTAATCTATAATTTTGCGCCTTGATTGGTTGGGGGTTTCGACCTCCGTCCAAGACCGCAGGAGGCCGCAAAGCCTTAATTTTTCCTGCGTAGACGGTGCCGGAAACCCAGCGAGAAAGATTCTTTCTCTTCTGGAATCCTGCTACCGCATCGTTCCCCTCTGTTGTAAAGGTAGGGGGGATGTGTCAGTACTGGGTCAACAGACCCGGATTCAATCCAGGAGTTAAGCCAATGGCATTGGGACTCGAAGACAAAAAGGCAATTGTTGCTGAAGTCAACGAAGCTGCCAAAGGCGCTCTTTCTGCAGTTGTAGCCGATTCTCGCGGCGTCACTGTAGACAAGATGACCGTCCTGCGTAAGACCGCTCGTGAAGCTGGTGTGTACATGCGCGTTGTGCGTAACACCCTGCTGCGTCGCGCGGTAGAAGGTACCGAATACGAGTGCCTGAACGACGCATTTACCGGTCCTACCTTGATTGCTTTCTCTAACGAACACCCGGGCGCTGCCGCTCGTCTGTTCAAAGAGTTTGCCAAAGCGAACCAAAAGTTCGAAATCAAGGCTGGCGCTTTTAACGGTGAGTTTATCGCCGCAGCACAAATTGATCGTCTGGCCACGCTGCCGACTTACGAAGAAGCAATTGCGAAGTTGATGGCTACCATGAAGGAAGCCTCTGCTGGCAAGCTGGTTCGTACTATCGCTGCTGTTCGCGACCAGAAACAAGCTGCTGCTTGATTCTCGCCTATCTAGGCTGTTTGAGTTTATTCAACATCAGGAATTTTTGTCATGTCTATCACTAAAGACCAAATCATCGAAGCCGTTGCTTCCATGTCCGTAATGGAAGTTGTTGAGCTGATCGAAGCTATGGAAGAGAAGTTCGGTGTTTCTGCCGCTGCTGCCGTCATGGCTGGCCCGGCTGCTGCTGAAGCAGTAGAAGAGAAGACCGAGTTCGACGTAGTTCTGACTGCTGCTGGCGCCAACAAAGTTGCCGTCATCAAGGCCGTTCGTGGCGCTACCGGTCTGGGCCTGAAAGAAGCCAAGGACCTGGTAGAAGCTGCTCCGACCAATCTGAAAGAAGCCGTGTCCAAGGACGAAGCTGAAGCTCTGAAGAAAGAGCTGGAAGCTGCCGGTGCTTCTGTTGAGATCAAATAATCTGCATTTATGTAGATTAGCCTGATAAAACAGGCTAAGGCTGGTGAATCTTTATTCACCAGCCTTTTTGCGCTGTAGACTGAGAGTATTTCACACCGTTCACGACTCTCGGTGCACCAGCAATCCGGACCGCCTCATCGTCCGGGCCAACACAAAACGGTGTTGAGACAGAGCTGTCCCGTGGGGACAGAGTGGGTCACTTATCAGCGAGCTGAGGAACCCTATGGTTTACTCTTATACCGAAAAAAAACGCATACGTAAGGACTTCGGTAAGCGAGACCAGGTACTGGACACGCCTTATCTGTTGTCCATTCAGCTGGACTCCTTCAAGCAGTTCATCGAGGCTGACCCGGAAGGTGAGTACGGCCTAGAAGCCGCCTTCCGTAGCGTTTTCCCGATCACCAGTTACTCCGGTAGTGCTGAGCTTCAGTATGTCAGCTATCGCCTGGGTGAGCCGGTATTTGACGTAAAAGAATGCCAGATCCGTGGAGTGACCTACTCCGCGCCGCTGCGTGTCAAGCTTCGTATGGTTCTGTACGACCGTGAAGCAGCTGCCGGCACCGTCAAAGACATCAAGGAACAAGAAGTATACATGGGCGAAATTCCGCTCATGACCGAGAACGGCACCTTTGTCATCAATGGTACCGAACGGGTTATCGTCTCCCAGCTGCACCGCAGCCCGGGCGTCTTCTTCGACCACGATAAAGGCAAAACACATTCATCCGGTAAGGTACTGTATAACGCCCGCGTTATCCCCTACCGTGGCTCCTGGCTGGACTTCGAGTTCGATGCGAAAGACAACCTGTTTGTCCGTATCGACCGTCGTCGTAAACTGCCAGCCTCCATTATTCTGCGCGCCCTGGACTTCAGTTCCGAAGAAATCCTGGCCACCTTCTTCGAGACCATCGGTTTCGAAGTCAAGGATGGCAAGTTGATGATGGATCTGGTGCCCGAGCGCCTGCGTGGCGAGACCGCGACCTTCGACATCATTGCCAATGGCGCCGTGGTGGTTGAAACCGGTCGTCGTGTCACTGCACGTCACATCCGTCAGCTGGAAAAAGACGGCATCACCCAGATCGAGGTGCCGGTAGAGTATGTTGTTGGCAAAGTTGCTGCCAAGAATTACCCGCACCCGCAGACTGGTGAGATGGTTGTCACTGCCAACCAGGCGCTGAGCCTGGAAGCGGTTGCCAACCTGTCCCAAGCCGGCTTCAAGCACTTCGAGGTTCTGTTCACCAACGAACTGGATCACGGTGCCTACATGTCCGAGACCCTGCGTATCGACTCCAGCTCCAGCCGCCTGGAAGCCCTGGTCGAGATCTATCGCATGATGCGTCCGGGCGAGCCGCCCACTCGTGAAGCGGCCGAGCAGCTGTTCGAGAACCTGTTCTTCTCTTCCGAGCGTTACGACCTGTCTACCGTAGGTCGGATGAAGTTCAACCGCCGTTTGGGTCGTGAAGACGAGACTGGCGTTGGCGTGCTGACCAAGGACGATATCGTCGAGGTCATGAAGCGCCTGATCGATATCCGTAACGGTAACGACGAAGTGGACGATATCGACCACCTTGGTAACCGTCGTATCCGTTCCGTCGGTGAAATGGCCGAGAACCAGTTCCGTGTTGGTCTGGTCCGTGTCGAGCGTGCGGTGAAGGAGCGCCTGTCTCTGGGCGATCTGGACACCCTGATGCCGCAGGATCTGATCAACGCCAAGCCGATCTCCGCCGCGGTCAAAGAGTTCTTTGGTTCCAGCCAGCTGTCCCAGTTCATGGACCAGAACAACCCGCTGTCCGAAGTGACCCACAAGCGCCGTATCTCCGCGCTGGGCCCGGGCGGTCTGACCCGTGAGCGTGCCGGTTTCGAAGTTCGAGACGTACACCCGACCCACTACGGTCGTCTGTGCCCCATCGAAACGCCGGAAGGTCCGAACATCGGTCTGATCAACTCGCTGTCCGTGTATTCCCGCACCAACGAGTACGGTTTCCTCGAGACCCCGTACCGCAAGGTGATCGACGGTGTGATCACCGACGAAGTGGATTACCTGTCTGCGATTGAAGAAGGCAAGTACGTGATCGCACAGGCCAACGCCGCGACCACCGAAGATGGCCGTCTGAAAGATGAATTGATCCCGTGCCGTCACAAAGGTGAATCCACCTTTATGAACGCCGACCAGATCCAGTACATGGACGTGAGCCCGCAACAGATCGTCTCTGTGGCAGCGGCCCTGATCCCGTTCCTGGAACACGATGACGCGAACCGCGCATTGATGGGTTCAAACATGCAACGTCAGGCTGTACCGACCCTGCGCGCTGACAAGCCGCTGGTTGGTACCGGTATGGAACGCGCAGTGGCCGTTGACTCCGGTGTGACCGTAGTGGCCAAGCGTGGCGGCATGATCGACTATGTCGATGCCTCCCGTATCGTTATCAAGGTCAACGAAGATGAGCTGCTGCCTGGCGAAGCCGGCATCGACATCTACAGCCTGACCAAATACACCCGTTCCAACCAGAACACCTGTATCAACCAGCGTCCGTGCGTGATGTTGGGTGAGCCGGTGATGGCGGGCGACGTACTGGCTGACGGCCCGTCCACCGATCTCGGTGAACTGGCGCTGGGTCAGAACCTGCGCGTCGCGTTCATGCCGTGGAACGGTTACAACTTCGAAGACTCGATCCTGGTGAATGAGCGTGTTGTTCAGGAAGATCGCCTGACCACCATTCACATCCAGGAACTGGCCTGTATCTCCCGTGACACCAAGCTGGGTCCGGAAGAGATCACTGCTGACATCCCGAACGTGGGTGAAGCCGCTCTGTCCAAGCTGGACGAGTCCGGCATCGTCTACGTGGGTGCCGAAGTGAAGGGCGGCGACATTCTGGTCGGCAAGGTGACTCCGAAAGGTGAAACCCAGCTGACTCCGGAAGAGAAGCTGCTGCGCGCCATCTTCGGTGAGAAGGCGTCCGACGTGAAGGACTCTTCCCTGCGAGTGCCGAACGGTGTGTACGGTACCGTGGTTGACGTGCAGGTCTTTACCCGCGATGGCGTGGAAAAAGACAAGCGCGCCAAAGAAATCGAAGAGATGCAGTTGAAGGAAGCGAAGAAGGACTTGACCGAAGAGTTCAAGATCCTGGAAGACGGCATTTTCGGCCGTTCCCGCAACCTGCTGCTGGCCGCCGGTTACAGCGAAGATCGTCTGAACAAGCTCGATCGTTCCAAGTGGTTTGAGCTGGCCATCGAAGATGAAGCCAAGCAAATCGAGCTGGAGCAGATCGCTGAACAGCACGTTGAGCTGAAGGCCGAGTTCGACAAGAAATTCGAGAACAAGCGTCGCAAGATCATCCAGGGCGATGACCTGGCGCCGGGCGTACTGAAGATCGTCAAGGTCTATCTGGCCGTCAAGCGTCGCATCCAGCCGGGTGACAAGATGGCGGGCCGTCACGGTAACAAGGGTGTTATCTCCAAGATCTGTCCGGTCGAGGATATGCCTCATGACGAGTACGGCCGTCCGGTCGACATCGTACTGAACCCGCTGGGCGTACCGTCTCGTATGAACATCGGTCAGATCCTCGAAGTGCACCTGGGCCTCGCGGCCAAGGGCATCGGCGAGAAGATCGACCGCATGATCAAAGAACAGCGCGAGCTGCACGAGATGCGCGAGTTCCTGCAACAGGTCTATGACCTGGGCGAGAAGGACTCCCAGCAAGTGAACATTGCTGAACTGTCTGACGACGACGTGCGTACCCTGGTGGGTAACCTGCGTAAGGGTCTGCCGGTGGCTACACCTGTCTTTGATGGTGCCAAAGAGCGCGAAATCAAAGCCTTGCTGAAGCTGGCCGATCTGCCGGAATCCGGTCAGATCTCCCTGTTCGACGGTCGTACCGGTAACGCCTTCGAGCGCAAGGTTACCGTGGGTTACATGTACATGCTGAAGCTGAACCACCTGGTAGACGACAAGATGCACGCGCGTTCTACCGGTTCCTACAGCCTGGTTACCCAGCAGCCGCTGGGTGGTAAGGCGCAGTTCGGTGGTCAGCGGTTCGGTGAGATGGAAGTGTGGGCCCTGGAGGCTTACGGTGCGGCATATACCCTGCAGGAAATGCTGACCGTCAAGTCTGACGATGTGAACGGCCGTACCAAGATGTACAAGAACATCGTGGATGGCGACCACCGTATGGAGCCGGGCATGCCCGAATCCTTCAACGTATTGCTGAAGGAAATCCGCTCTCTGGGTATCAACATCGAGCTGGACGAAGAGTAAGAGCTCGCTCTTATTGTTCGAGAATTGACGTGGGCGCCCCGCTGTTTCGGCAGCCGGGGCGCCGAGGTTAGACTCCTGACAGGGGAAACACGTGAAAGACTTACTCAAGTTTTTGAAGGCTCAGACCAAGACCGAAGAGTTTGACAGTATCAAGATCGGTCTGGCCTCTCCTGACATGATCCGCTCCTGGTCATTCGGTGAGGTCAAAAAGCCTGAGACCATCAACTACCGGACTTTCAAGCCGGAGCGTGATGGTCTGTTCTGCGCCCGTATCTTCGGACCGGTGAAGGACTACGAGTGTCTGTGCGGCAAGTACAAGCGCCTGAAACACCGTGGTGTGATCTGCGAGAAGTGCGGTGTAGAAGTGACCCAGACCAAGGTCCGTCGTGAGCGCATGGGCCACATCGAGCTGGCCAGCCCGACTGCCCACATCTGGTTCCTGAAGTCCCTGCCGTCCCGTATCGGTCTGCTGCTGGACATGACCCTGCGTGACATCGAGCGCGTGCTGTATTTCGAATCCTATGTAGTGATCGAACCCGGCATGACCAACCTCGAGCGCAGCCAGATGCTCTCCGAAGAGAACTATCTGGACGCACTGGAAGAGTGGGGCGACGAATTCGACGCCAAGATGGGTGCCGAGGCCATTCTGGCTCTGCTGCGCGCCATCGATCTGGAAGGCGAAGTCAAAGCCATGCGTGAGGAGCTGGATCAGACCAACTCCGAGACCAAGCGCAAGAAGACCACCAAGCGTCTGAAGCTGATGGAAGCCTTCCTGCAGTCCGGCAACAAGCCGGAGTGGATGATCATGACTGTGCTGCCCGTGCTGCCGCCGGACCTGCGTCCGCTGGTACCGCTGGACGGCGGTCGTTTCGCGACCTCCGATCTGAACGATCTGTACCGTCGCGTGATCAACCGTAACAACCGCTTGAAGCGTCTGCTGGACTTGGCTGCGCCGGACATCATCGTGCGCAACGAAAAGCGCATGCTGCAAGAGTCCGTGGATGCCCTGCTGGACAACGGTCGTCGTGGTCGTGCCATCACCGGTTCCAACAAGCGCCCGCTGAAATCCCTGGCCGACATGATCAAGGGTAAGCAAGGTCGTTTCCGTCAGAACCTGCTGGGTAAGCGTGTCGACTACTCCGGTCGTTCCGTTATCACCGTAGGTCCGACCCTGCGTCTGCATCAGTGCGGTCTGCCGAAGAAGATGGCACTTGAGCTGTTCAAGCCCTTCATCTACGGCAAGCTGGAATCCCGCGGTCTGGCGACCACCATCAAGGCCGCCAAGAAGATGGTGGAGCGCGAAGAAGCCGTCGTTTGGGACATCCTGGACGAAGTGATCCGCGAACACCCGGTTCTGCTGAACCGTGCACCGACCCTGCACCGTCTGGGTATCCAAGCGTTTGAACCGACCCTGATCGAAGGCAAGGCCATCCAGCTGCACCCGCTCGTCTGTGCCGCCTATAACGCGGACTTCGACGGTGACCAGATGGCGGTCCACGTACCGCTGACCCTGGAAGCCCAGCTGGAAGCGCGCGCCCTGATGATGTCCACCAACAACATCCTGTCGCCTGCCTCCGGTGAGCCGATCATCGTTCCTTCCCAGGACGTGGTCTTGGGTCTGTATTACATGACCCGTGCCCGTATCAACGCCAAGGGCGAAGGTATGGTGCTGTCCGGCCCGAAAGAGGCCGAGAAGGTCTACCGTGCCGGTCTGGCCGACCTGCATGCTCGCGTCAAGTGCCGCATCACCGAGTACGTGAAGAACGAAGCCGGTGAACTGGTTGCCAAGACCGAGATGAAGAACACCACCGTTGGTCGTGCGATCCTGAGCCTGATCCTGCCCAAAGGCATGGAATACGCCCTGATCGACGAGCCCAAGGTACTGACTGCTGCAGAGCAGGCTGACCTGGACGCCAACCCGCAGAACTGGATCAAGTGCGTCTCCAACAAGGCGCTGGGCAAAAAGCTCATCTCCCGTCTGCTGAACACCTGCTATCGCAAGCAGGGCCTGAAGGATACCGTCATCTTCGCTGACCAGCTGATGTATACCGGTTTCCACTACGCGGCCCTGTCCGGTGCCTCTGTTGGTATCGATGACATGGTCATCCCGGATGCCAAGAAAGACATCATCGCTGCTGCAGAAGCCGAAGTTGCCGAGATCCAGGATCAGTTCCTGTCCGGTCTGGTGACCGCGGGCGAACGCTACAACAAGGTTATCGATATCTGGGCCAGCGCGAACGATCGCGTCTCCAAGGCCATGATGGACAACCTTTCCAAGGAGCGTAACGTCAACTCCCTGGGCGATGAGGAAGAGCAAGCCTCCTTCAACAGCATCTTCATGATGGCCGACTCTGGTGCGCGGGGCTCCGCCGCCCAGATCCGTCAGCTGGCCGGTATGCGTGGCCTGATGGCGAAGCCGGATGGCTCCATCATCGAAACGCCGATCGTGGCGAACTTCCGTGAAGGCCTGAACGTACTGCAGTACTTCATCTCCACTCACGGTGCTCGTAAAGGTCTGGCGGATACCGCACTGAAGACAGCGAACTCCGGTTACCTGACCCGTCGTCTGGTTGACGTGGCCCAGGACATGGTGATCACCGAGGACGATTGCGGCACTACCGACGGTCTGTGGATGACTCCGCTGATCGAGGGTGGCGACGTGGTCGAGCCGCTGCGTGAGCGCGTGCTGGGTCGTGTGGTGGCCGAAGACGTGATCAAGCCGGGTACCGAGGATGAAGTGCTGGTAGCGCGCAACACCCTGCTCGACGAGCAGCTGTGTGACCTGCTGGAGCGCAACTCCGTCGACCGCGTGAAGGTACGTTCTGCCATCACCTGTGAGACCGACTTCGGTAACTGTGCTCACTGCTACGGCCGTGATCTGGCCCGTGGTCACCTGGTTAACAAGGGTGAGGCTGTCGGTGTTATCGCCGCTCAGTCCATCGGTGAACCGGGTACCCAGCTGACGATGCGTACCTTCCACATCGGTGGTGCCGCATCCCGAGCGGCTGCCGAGAGCAGCATCCAGGTGAAGAACACCGGTAGCATCAAGTTGCAGAACGCCAAGTTCGTTCTGAACAACTCTGACAAGCTGGTTATCACCTCCCGTTCTACCGAGCTGACCATCATGGACGAGATGGGCCGTACCAAGGAAAGCCACAAGCTGCCTTACGGTTCCGTGCTGGAAGTGAAGGATGGCGAAGCGGTGAACGCCGGTGATACCGTCGCGAACTGGGACCCGCACACCCACCCGATCATCACCGAAGTGGCGGGTCGTCTGCACTTCGAACACATGATCGACGGTGTGACCATCACTCGTCAGACTGACGAGCTGACCGGCCTCTCTTCCATCGTCGTACTGGATGTCAACGAGCGTCCGAGCGCCGGTAAAGAGATGCGTCCGACCGTGAAACTGGTCGACCTGAACGGCAAGGATGTGATGATCCCGGGCACCGACGTTCCCGCCCAGTACTTCCTGCCGGGCAAGGCGATCGTGAACCTGGAAGATGGTGCCAACGTGGGCGTGGGTGACGCGGTTGCGCGTATCCCGCAAGAGTCCAGCGGTACCAAGGACATCACCGGTGGTCTGCCGCGCGTTGCGGATCTGTTCGAAGCACGTCAGCCGAAAGAGCCGGCCATCCTGGCCGAGATCTCCGGTACCATCTCCTTCGGGAAAGAGACCAAGGGCAAACGCCGTCTGGTCATCACCCCGACCGATGGTGGCGAGATCTACGAAGAGATGATTCCGAAATGGCGTCACCTCAACGTGTTCGAAGGTGAAAAAGTTGAGAAGGGTGAAGTGCTGGCGGACGGTCCCGAGTCTGCTCATGACATCCTGCGCCTGCGCGGTATCAGCCCGGTCGCCAACTACATCGCCAACGAAGTGCAGGACGTTTACCGTCTGCAAGGCGTTAAGATCAACGACAAGCACATCGAAGTCATCGTGCGTCAGATGCTTCGCAAGTGCGAGATCCTGAGCGCTGGCGACACCGACCTGATCGAAGGTGAACAGGTTGAAGTGGCCCGTGTGAAGATTGCCAACCGTAAACTGGTTGCCGAAGGGAAGACCCCGGCTACCTACCGTCATATCCTGATGGGTATTACCAAGGCATCTCTGAGCACCGAGTCCTTCATCTCCGCAGCTTCCTTCCAGGAGACCACCCGCGTGCTGACCGAAGCAGCCGTTGGTGGCAAGCGTGATGAACTGCGCGGCCTGAAAGAGAACGTGATCGTGGGTCGTCTGATCCCGGCGGGTACCGGCTTTGCCTACCACCACAGCCGCATCAACCAGCGTGCCGCCGCAGCCCGTGCTGTCGGTGTGCCGCAGGTGACTGCCGATGAAGCTCAGCAAAACCTGGCGGATCTGCTCAACGCAGCCGGCAGTTTTGACGAAGAGTAATCTTCCGCAGCAGTGATGAGAAAGGGCCCCTTCTAGGGGCCCTTTTTTTATTTCCCATCCGGCGCCCAGCGTGCACTGGGCTGGGGCAGGGGGATGATCCAGTGCAAGGTTATAGAGCAAAAAATCAAAAAAAGTTGACATTGCCCCGTCGCAACTGAAAACTCGGGAAAGTTGAATGGGTATTACAGGGGTAGAACATGGCTGTCGGTATCGAGGAAGTACTGCTTCCCGAAGAGCAACTGAGCGGTCGCGCTTTTACAGACGAAGACAGGGAGCTGTTGCGTTCATATGGGGGCCTTATCGAAGGCTTGGCCGATCTGTTCGGCAAGCACTGCGAGGTGGTGCTCCACTCCCTGGAAAATCTGCATGAGTCCGTGATCCAAATCGCGAATGGTTTCAATACGGGTCGAACTCTGGGGGCGCCGATCACCGATCTCGCCCTGCGGATGCTCAAGGACATCGAGAGCACGGGTCAGGATCACACCCAGAGTTATTTTGCCCGCAGTCGGACCGGTGCCTTGATGAAGTCGAGCACGATCGCCATCCGTAACCGCGACAAGCAGGTGATCGGCCTTATCTGCATCAATTTGCACATCAATGCGCCTTTCCACGAGTTCGTGGCCGAATTCTTCCCGACACCACAGCAGGTGGAGCGGCAATCACCGGAGACCTTCGCCAACAGCGTCGAAGAGCTGGTTGCCCAGACGGTGGACAACACCATCGACGAGATCAATCGTGATCCCTCCGTGGCCAACAATGCCAAGAACCGTTTTATCGTGACCCAGTTGTTCGAGAAGGGCATATTTGATATCAAGGATTCGATCAACCTGGTCGCCGACAAGCTGAATATTTCCAAACATACCGTGTATCTCTACATCCGACAGCGCAAGCAGGGTGAAGAAGAGAGCGAGTAAGCGCCATAGATAGGGGATAGATAACAATGGCTAAAGAAGTGATTGCAACCGACAAGGCGCCTGCCGCAATTGGCCCTTATGTCCAGGCTACCAAGCTGGGTGAGCTGGTCTTTACCTCCGGGCAGATCCCGCTCGATCCGGCCACCATGGACATCGTTGCCGGTGGCATCGAGGCTCAGGCAGAGCAGGTGATGAAGAATCTGGTCGCAGTCTTGAAAGCCGCAGGGGCCGATACCAGCAAGGTACTGAAGACCACCTGCTTCCTGAGTGACATGAACAACTTCGTGGCCTTCAACCAGGTGTATGCCCGCTACTTTGGCGAATCCGCTCCGGCACGTTCCTGCGTGGAGGTCGCTCGTCTGCCCAAGGATGTGCTGGTCGAAGTCGAAGCCATCGCTTACGTCTGAGCCTGTTTCATTGCAAAAGCCCCTCCCAGGAGGGGCTTTTGCGTCTATGAGGTAGAATGGATGCACCGCTGTGCAGGAGTGCGATCATGAGTCTGAATTTTGCTCTGCTGGTCACCGGGCCCGCCTATGGCACCCAGACGGCCAGCACGGCCTATCGTTTTGCCCTGAGTCTGGTCGAGCAGGGACACCGCTTGTCCCACCTCTTCTTCTATCAGGAGGGGGTGTGCAATGCCAATGGCCTCCATACGCCAGCCAGCGATGAGACCGACCTGGTGGCGTTGTGGCGCGAGTTGGCCATCCAGCAGGGCATCCGCATCGATGTGTGTGTGGCTGCGGCCATGCGCCGTGGCGTGCTGGATGAGCAGGAGGCCAAGGGAATGGGACGGGAGCATTTCAATCTGGAAGCCCCATTCTGCCTGAGCGGGCTCGGTCAGTTGGCGGAAGCCGCACTGACCGCTGATCGCTTCGTACAGTTCTAGGGGGACAAGATGGCCAGAATAGCGTTTATCTCACGGCGTGGTCCCCATGGTTCGGCGAGTGGTCGGGAGGGGCTGGATGCCCTGCTGGCCACCTCTGCATTGACGGAGTCCCTGGCCCTCTTTCTGGTGGGCGATGGCGTGATGCAACTGGTGAGGGAGCAATCGCCACACGCCATATTGCAGCGTCACTACGCCCCGACCTTCAAGATGCTGGAGCTGTATGACATCGAGGAGGTCTATGTCTGTGCGGTGTCACTGGCTGAGCGAGGACTGACGGCGGCGGATCTGCTAATCCCAGTTATTCCGCTCTCTCCTGCGGAAATTCGCCGTAGCTGGGCGGGTTTCACCACCCACATCTGCTTCTGAGGTGCCCGTGATACAGCTGATATTGAACTCTCCCTTCATGAGCCAGGATCTCGAGTTGGCGTTGCGTTACCGCATGGAAGGGGATCTGGTGGTGTTGATGCAGGATGCCGTGATGGCGGCTGCTGCCCCCGGGTGGTGCGAGCGCTTGGCAGAGGTCTCCCTGTACGTCATGAAGGAAGACCTGCAAGCGAGAGGTTTGTCACCCGGGATCGGTATGGAACTCGATATGCCGGGTTTGATCAGGTTGATCGCCGAGCACGGATCACCGCAGACCTGGGGCGCTTAGGTTTGGTTTTTCCTTTTTATCTCAGTTGCTTAGCATAATGTCATTCGACTGTCATTTGCCATTTCGGTGTGCAAATTGTATAAATCTTGACTCCCCAGACAACAGGGCATAAAATTTCGCGTCCCCGTATCTGCGGGGAGGATTTTTCACACGTTTATGAAGTCATTATCAGGAGCCTTTTGATGGCAACTATTAACCAGTTGGTTCGCAAGCCACGCATCAAGCTCGTTGTGAAAAGCAACGTGCCGGCGCTGGAAGCGTGCCCTCAGAAGCGTGGCGTATGCACCCGTGTATACACCACCACCCCGAAGAAGCCTAACTCTGCACTGCGTAAAGTATGCCGTGTACGTCTGACCAACGGCTTCGAAGTCACCTCCTACATCGGTGGTGAAGGTCACAACCTGCAAGAGCACTCTGTTGTTCTGATCCGTGGCGGTCGTGTAAAAGACTTGCCAGGTGTTCGTTATCACACCGTTCGTGGTGCGTTGGACTGTGCCGGTGTTAAAGACCGTAAGCAGGCTCGCTCCAAGTACGGCGTGAAGCGTCCGAAAGCTTAATGGTTCTCCGTTAAGTAAGGCCAAACGTTAATTCGTTTCTAGTTAGATAACTTTCTAGTTTTGGGTAACCCCTGAAGTTACGGAGAATTTGAAATGCCAAGACGTCGTGTTGTTGGTCAGCGTAAAATCCTGCCGGATCCCAAGTTCGGATCAGAGCTGCTGGCTAAATTTGTCAACGTAGTAATGGTTGACGGTAAGAAATCTGTTGCAGAAGCCATCGTATATGGCGCCCTGGACATCATTGCCACCAAATCTGGCAAAGAGCACCTGGCCCTGTTCGAAGTCGCTCTGGACAACATTCGTCCGGCGGTCGAGGTTAAATCTCGTCGCGTCGGTGGTGCAACCTATCAGGTGCCGGTAGAAGTTCGTCCGGTACGTCGCAATGCTCTGGCAATGCGCTGGTTGGTTGATGCCGCTCGTAAACGTGGTGAAAAATCAATGGCTCAGCGTTTGGCTGGCGAGCTGCTGGATGCCGCTGACAATAAGGGTTCGTCTGTCAAGAAACGTGAAGACGTTCACCGTATGGCTGAAGCGAACAAGGCCTTCGCTCACTTCCGCTGGTAATCCGCTTGCGCAGGGTCTTCTGACTCTGCGCACCTTTAATTATCTGGGGACAAGCGCCCTAGTAAGAGGATGACAATGGCTCGTACAACCCCCATTGAGCGTTATCGTAATATCGGTATCTCCGCTCACATCGACGCCGGTAAGACTACTACTACCGAGCGCGTTCTGTTTTACACCGGTGTAAGTCACAAGATCGGTGAAGTTCACGATGGCGCCGCCACCATGGACTGGATGGAACAGGAACAAGAGCGTGGTATCACCATCACCTCCGCCGCGACCACCGCTTTCTGGTCCGGTATGGGTAAACAGTTCCAACCGCACCGTATCAACATCATCGATACCCCGGGCCACGTTGACTTTACTATCGAAGTAGAGCGTTCCATGCGTGTTCTGGATGGCGCCGTGATGGTGTACTGTGCCGTAGGTGGCGTACAGCCCCAGTCTGAAACCGTATGGCGTCAGGCTAACAAGTACAAGGTTCCCCGTATCGCGTTCGTCAACAAGATGGACCGTACCGGTGCCAACTTCCTGCGCTGCGTTGAGCACATCAAGACCCGTCTGAAAGGTAACCCGGTTCCTCTGCAACTGAACATCGGTTCCGAAGAGAACTTCAAGGGCGTTATCGACCTGGTCAAGATGAAAGCCATCAACTGGAGCGAAGCTGACCAGGGCGTATCCTTCGACTACGAAGACGTCCCGGCTGAGCTGCTGGAACAGGCGCAAGAAATGCGCATGAACCTGGTTGAAGCCGCTGCTGAAGCGTCTGAAGACCTGATGGAAAAATACCTGGGTGGTGAAGAACTGACTGAAGAAGAGATCAAGAAAGCTCTGCGTCAGCGTGTTCTGAACAACGAAATCATCCTGGTTACCTGTGGCTCCGCGTTCAAGAACAAGGGCGTACAGGCCATGCTGGATGCCGTGGTCGAGTACCTGCCGGCTCCGACCGACGTTGCTGCTATCGACGGTCTGAAGCTGGATGGCGAGACCAAGGACGAGCGTCACGCTTCCGATGACGAGCCGTTCTCTGCTCTGGCATTCAAGATTGCTACCGACCCGTTCGTGGGCAACCTGACCTTCTTCCGTGTTTACTCCGGTGTGGTCAACTCCGGTGACTCCGTGCTGAACTCCGTTAAAGAGAAGCGCGAGCGTTTCGGCCGTATCGTTCAGATGCATGCCAACAAGCGTGAAGAGATCAAAGAAGTTCGCGCAGGCGACATCGCTGCTGCCATCGGCCTGAAGGACGTCACCACCGGTGATACCCTGTGTGACGAAAGCGCACCGATCATCCTGGAGCGTATGGAATTCCCGGAGCCGGTAATCTCCATCGCCGTTGAGCCGAAATCCAAGGCTGACCAGGAGAAGATGGGTCTGGCTCTGGGCCGTCTGGCTCAGGAAGATCCGTCCTTCCGCGTATGGACCGACGAAGAATCTGGTCAAACCATCATCGCCGGTATGGGTGAGCTGCACCTGGACATCATCGTTGACCGTATGCGTCGCGAGTTCAAGGTAGAAGCCAACGTAGGTAAGCCGCAGGTTGCCTACCGTGAAACCATCCGCAACACCGTCAAGGACATCGAAGGCAAGCATGCCAAGCAGTCCGGTGGTCGTGGTCAGTACGGTCACGTCGTTATCGACATGTACCCGCTGGAAGAAGGCAAAGCCTACGAATTCGTCAACGACATCAAGGGTGGCGTGATTCCGGGCGAATTCATCCCGGGTGTTGACAAGGGTATCCGCGAGCAGCTGAAGTCCGGCCCGCTGGCAGGCTATCCGGTAATGGATCTGGGTGTGCGTCTGCACTTCGGTTCCTACCACGATGTCGACTCTTCCGAACTGGCGTTCAAGATCGCTGCTTCTCTGGCGTTCAAGGCTGGCTTCATGAAGGCCAACCCGGTACTGCTCGAACCGATCATGAAGGTCGAAGTCGAGACTCCGGAAGACTACATGGGCGACGTGATCGGTGACCTGAACCGTCGTCGCGGCCTGATCGAAGGCATGGAAGATGGCCCGTCCGGCAAGATCGTACGTGCGCTGGTGCCGCTGGCCGAAATGTTCGGTTACGCCACCTCCCTGCGTTCTGCTACCCAGGGTCGTGCTTCCTACGCCATGGAATTCGCCAAGTATCACGATGCCCCGACCAACGTCGCCCAGGCCGTGATCGAAGAGCGCAAATCCAAGTAATTTAAGATTCCCCGCCTACGACGGTAGGCGGGTTTAACCTAGAAGGACTACGTCGTGTCTAAAGAAAAATTTGAGCGTAATAAACCGCACGTAAACGTCGGCACCATCGGCCACGTTGACCACGGTAAAACCACCCTGACCGCCGCCATCACCAACGTGCTGGCCAAGCACTTCGGTGG
>NZ_JAPDBP010000037.1:0-19603 GCF_027705305.1 Aeromonas sp. QDB17 | reverse complement strand
GCTAGGCAAGGACGCCACACCGGCACCCGGTACACCCTAACTCAGGATTTGGCCAGGCGCTCGACCAACCGCTCAAACGTCTCCAGCAGCAATGCCCGGTCATCGCTGTCCAGCCGGGCGAGTTTCTGCCCCAAGACGATACCCTGCTCGGTTGGGCGCGGGCTGGTTTCGCGCAAGAAATCGGCCAGCTCGCAGCCAAACAACTGAGCCAGTTCAGCCAGCCGGGCAATGGTCGGCACCACGATGCTGCGCTCCATCCGAGAGACGGCTTCCATCCCGATATTAAGGTGCTCTGCCACCTGATCCTGGGTCAATCCCGCCTGCTGGCGCTGCAGCACGATCGCCTTGCCCACGCTTTTAGCCAACAGCTCACCTGGGCCTGGGATTCCCGTACCCTGACCTTACACAAATAGAATCGTCACTTTTCCACACTGATAACAGGGCACCCACGAGGTGCCCTGCTGCGTTTTTATGTCTGACCACAAGGAGTTATCTTCATGTCTCGATTCACCCCAGGCGATCATCTGGTGACCGCTCGCCTCGGTTATACCCACCACGGCCTCTATGTCGGGGGCGACCTCGTTATCCACTACCAGGGGCCTAATCACGGCCTACCCGGTGAGATAGTGATGACGTCTCTGGATGCGTTTTCCGATGGTAAGCCGGTCTGGTGCAAATTTTGCCCTGTTAGGCGGTATGACCGAACGGAGAGCCTCGAACGTGCCCGCACACGGCTGGGCGAACACCGTTACGATGTGTTGTTCAGTAACTGTGAACACTTCGTGATGTGGTGCATCCACGGTATCCACCACTCGACACAGGTTAGCCAGGTAGCAACGGCAGTGGCGAAAGCGGCCCTTCGTACTCCACAGGCCACCATCATTCCCCCAGCCATGACCGTGTTGAGCCGCGAGCGCACAACGTCTGATTGCATAACGCTCGCCACCTCTGCTATCACCCTGACCACCCTCGTGACATCGCCAAGCTGGGTCCCCCTGGCAACTGGCGCATTAGCCGTTTACGCAGTCAGCCGCCTCTGGTCCTGGCTCACCGACTGAGCCACTGCCTTACCCTCGCACAACAAGGAGCACTACCCATGACGATTCCCTTTCACCGGGACGGCTTTGCCCTGCCCGTTTGTCAGGCTCTACTGACCCTGCTCAGCCAAGAAGCCGAACGTACCGATCTCGATCTGGGGCGCTGCACCCAGCTGACCTTCAACTTCCGTAACCCCGGTTACAGCGCTGAACAGGGTGGCGTCCACCCGGTCGAGATCCGCTTGGTACGTGGTCTTGACGACTGGCTGGTCGATTACGTCACCGATTTCAGTTACCAGGGACTGGGCCAGGATGCCGAGCTCTGCAAGGAGCTTGATTTCAACTTCCTCGACGGGGAACACACCATGTTGGGCTGGGGGCCGCTACGGCTGGCTGAAGCCCGGGAGTTGTTCGATATCTGGCAGAGCAACTTCATTGCCTACTGCCGGTTGGAGTGTTTCACCGTTTCGGTCACTGGAGATTAGGAGGTTGCAATGAGCCAAGAATTAGCGCTTTCGCACTACTCACGCCAGTGGCTGGGACAGATCACTATCAAAGCAAAATTAAGGCCCACACAAAGTGGCAAACGCTGGTTGCTGCATCTGACACCTGGTAGCCCACATGCCCGCACCGTCACCTTACAAGTGCGTTGGTCTGGGGTTCAGTGGCAACTGCTCACCATCAGCAATGCTGACGACTGGCGCACCATGAGCCAACCGGTGGATGAGATCTGCGTTGATCCCAAGCGCAGGTGTTTCTGGCATTGCCAGGCAGGGCCGGTCCCGTTCACCGAGCAGCCCAGGGTACTGGCCAGCTTTCTGGCTGACCTGCAACGCATTTGTATTCATCGCGGTTTTACCGTGGAGAGTGACCCCTTACCCCATCAGGAAGGTGCCGATGACCAGAACACTGCTCGCCCTTGAGCTGGAGGGGGTTCACGACAACGGGGGGCAGACTCAGGTGGTGCTGGACTACGGTCTACGGGTCGATGGCTACGCCCTCTATCTGCGCTATCAGACCGAACGGGGTGACGCACTGGCCGAATGGCTGTGCGATCACCCACAGCGGGAGTGGCTTTATGGCATCGGCAACCTGCTGGCCACCAGTTACCAGATCCCGTTGCACGACCTGACACAGCAAAGGCTGCGCTCTGCCAATCACTGACCCACTCATCGCAATCACCACCCCCCTTATCGCAAAACACACCCCACCGGCCAGTGGGGCGAACGCTTTTGGAGAATGAATCATGTTGCATCACAAACTCAGTGCTGGGGAGCAACCCGGCACTTATCGGGTGACCGACTTAGTCACCGACGACGACTTGCTCACCATCGCCCAGGCACTGGCCCGCCAGAAGCTCGCCAAAGGCGTGGCCCTCACCGACAAGCATCTGGCCCACCACGCGCTACAAGGGCTGCTGCAAACGCGGGATCGCGAAGTGTTCGCCGCACTGTTCCTCGATAACCAGCACCGGATCCTGGCCTACGAGGAGCTGTTTCTCGGCACCCTCTCCGCTGCGACCGTCTACCCCCGCGACGTGGTCAAGCGGGCGCTGCACCACAATGCCGCCGCGCTGATGCTGGTCCACAACCATCCCTCAGGTTACCCAGAACCCAGCCGTGCAGATATCGAGATCACTCAGCGACTGCAAAGCGCCCTAGCGCTGGTCGATATCCGCACGCTGGATCATCTGGTGGTGGGGGCGGAGGGCGTGGTGTCACTGGCAGAGCGTGGACATTTGTAACAGTTGCGCCGATCAGGCCGTCCTTTTCGGGAGTAATGAGCATGGTCTGCGATGACCTGTGCAAGGACCCACCCTCATTTGGAGTAAAAACATGAGCACGATAGGCAGTTGGGGATTACACACCCAGGTCCAACCACGTTTTGGCGCACGTGCCATTGTCGAACGAAGCGGGGTTTCCCTGCTATGGGATCGCAGCGGCGTCTATGGCGATGCTGACGAACAATGGCTCACCGACATCGACACCGTGATACCGGGGTTTATTGATCGCCTTAGTAAACTCTTTCAACAAGGGGAACTGCTGAGCGACCAAGACAAGCTGGTTACGTTACGGCAAGGGGAATGGGTCTGCCTGGCCAATCCCAAGGCCAGTTATGGCTATCTCTATCTGGATGTGTACCGGCAAGAAAGCGACATTACTCAAGCCACAGAGACTTAAAATCGACATAGAGGGTGAGTCAACGTGTGGTTCTCAGATTTAAGTGGCTACCCGATTTTGCCGGTGGCAGCCTTCCTTGATAAACTTTACAGCCATTCATCGATCGCCAAGCCTCTAATGAAACTTCTTAATACCTACGACGACAAAGACGAAGCCGAATTGGCGCTGACCAAGCTCACTGGCGAAAAGCGCCTCGCCAGTGAGCGTGATAGCACTGTGGTGATCTATAACTTGTTTGGCCAGCCCACCTGGGGCAACTTCTACCGACTCGGTATGTTCGACCTACCCGAGTTGCAAGGAATGCTAGATCTGCGTAAGGCTGGACAACCTATCGATGCCACTCGGCATCGCGAAATCCTGGCCACGCTACGCTATGTGGCTCAATCCTTTGAGATCGCCATTCCTAATCATTGGTTATAAAAAAGGCCGGAAAACTCCGGTAATGCCGATCAGTTAAGGATCCATTGACCGATCCTCAGGCTGTGTAAGAATCCGAAACTCCTTGTTGGGTTTCGGATTTTTTTATGCGTATCGACCAAGCTCTCGACTTCATTCACGCCTGTCCTCCCGGAAAGTTTGAGTCCCTGTCTGACCTGCTGTCACCTGAACTGGTGCAGGCTTGCTTGGCCGAGACGGGCTCCGTCTCCTTGCGCCGACGGCGCATGCCCATGGAGCGGGTGCTATGGGCCATTATCGGGATGTCCTTGTTTCGTCATGTCCCTATGGCCCAGCTGGCCAACCAGCTCGATATCCTGTTACCCGGCGCACGGCCGTTTGTCGTCCCCAGCGCCTTCATCCAGGCGCGCCAAAAACTGGCTGACCAAGCCGTTCGACAGGTGTTCCAGCAGACCGCCACACTCTGGCATCAGCAGTGTCAGCACCCCACCTGGGCCGGCTTGCAGCTGCTGGCCGTGGACGGGGTGGTCTGGCGCACGCCCGATACTCCGGACAATGCCGGCGCCTTTGCCAAGTCGAAAACCGTCCAGGGGGAGACGCAATATCCCCAGGTCCGCATGTTGTGTCAGATGGAGCTGACCAGTCATCTGCTGACCCAGACAGTGATGGACTCCTGTGCGGTAAACGAGATGGTGTTGGCAGAGCAACTGATTGAAAAAACACCCGATAATAGCCTGACCCTGTTCGATAAGGGCTTCTACTCACTGGGGTTACTCCATGCCTGGCAACGCCAGGGCGTAGCGCGTCACTGGCTTATTCCGCTGAAAAAGGGGGCTCAATACGAGGTCATCCGCAAGCTGGGGCGGCAGGATGTGCTGGTACGCCTCAGAGCCAGTCCGCAGGCCAAGAAGAAGTGGAGCGAGTTGCCGGAGCAGTTCGAAGCCCGGCTGCTGACCCGGACGGTAAACGGCAAGGAGCGGCAGGTGCTGACCTCGCTCACCGACCCGCTGCGCTTCCCGGCCAGCGAGTTGATGGAGCTATACCAGAATCGCTGGGAAATCGAGCTGGGCTATCGGGAGATGAAACATAGCCTGCAACAGCACCGGCTGACGCTGCGCAGCAAGAAACCCGATGGAGTAAGGCAGGAGCTATGGGGCTTGGTATTGGCCTATAACCTACTGAGATATCAGATGGTTAGGATGGCGGCGAGCTTAAAGGGCTATACGGCCAGCCAGTTGAGCTTTCACATGGCATCGGTGTATCTGCTGCATGAACTCAGTTGCCTGCCGTTTGTGTCACCGGGCATGGTTCCAGGGCGTGTCGCTGAGTTGGACAAACAGGCAGAGCAGTTCAAGTTACCCGCCCGCCGAGAACGAAGTTACCCAAGGTGCATCAAAGCCAAACCACAGAAGTATGCGACGAGAAAACCTAGTAAAAACAATGCCAGTCAGGCTTAACTGACTGGCATTAGGAAAACTCCGGCCTTTGATTTTTTTGCTTTTTACTCTTCAAATTCAGCATTGCCAAACTTGAGCATGCTGCAATTCTCTTTGATGGCTCGCTGCAAGTTGGCATCAAACCCTTTCTCTGAACGAGCGTTAATCTCAATTGAGATCTCCACATCCACACCCAATTGACTGGTGAAATTCTGTACAACCTCATCCATCAGTGTGGCAAAGTCCATCTTGGCCTTGATGGGGTCAATCCTGACCGAGCCATAGAAGCGAGTTTTCTCGGCGAGATCGGCGATAGGAGGCGTTGGTCCCGGGCCAACCGAACCTCCACCTGTTCCTTTTATCCCATCAGTCCTTGTTATCTTTTTATTGTCGTCATCGCCGTCTGTTGAGGGCTTATCGATTTCCTTTTGTTTTTCTGCCGCACGTTTCTCTTCATCAAGCTTGCCTTGATAACGTAGGGCTGCCTCGCGGCTTATCAGCAGGCTGTACTCATCGATAAACACGGTGGCAGCTTTGCCAAAAGCAAATCCCTCGAAGCGTTCTTCACGCTGGCTAGAAGCAAAGGCAAAAAAGTCGGTGCTCTTGATGGCCGCTTCTATGGTGTTGCGCAACACCGAATCATTTACCAGACGCGCCATATACAGATATTGGCAAGCATCCTGCCACACCTTCAACGCATTGACCGATTCCACACCGTTGGTGAAATAATATTTCTCCAACAAGTTGCGCAGGTGAACGGGGGACCACTCTTTGATCAACCACTCCTCTTCAACCAGTCGGCTTTCAATTTCCTGGATCAATTTAGGTGCGTTGGAAGAGATTTGAGCAACCTCCCACTCCAGCGGCTGACCGGGCTCCTGCAGCGGCGCCAGCAGCCACTTATAAGTATCGCGGATCAAGCTATCAAACTGCTTTTTCGCCGTCTCACGATTGCCTCTCGCCTGGGTTAAATGGGCCAGATCCTGATTGAGCACCCCATTTTCGATATCGGTGACGATAGAGTGCCAAGCCAGATAGGTCCTACCCTGATCTTTCAAGCGGTTTAGGCTGTCATAATCGGCGGCCAAAAAGATCAGCCGGTTTTGTTTCACCCGCGGTTGCTCACCACGTTTAAACAAGATGGCCTCGGCAGCTTTAAACGCCTGGTTAGTGCTGCTACTACGGCTGTAGGCTGAAAACGCCACAGGATCCAGCACCACCAAACGCGGGCCATTTCCATATTCATCAGGCACATCGCTGGCAGGTGTGAAAACATGGATCCCCGCAAAACAATGCTGGGAACCAAAACAGCTGGTCACAGACTTCTTAAGCAGCGGAGTCAACTCCTCACGCTCATTGACCTTACTCTTGCGGCTTTCCATCTCCCGGCGCAGATTGGGCTTGGTATCGAGCCACAAGCGATCTTTATCGCCATAAAGGTAGGTCAGACGATCCCGCAGACGGATCAACACATCCTTGAAGGTGGCCACTGTTTGCCCTGGTGAACAGGCGCCCAACAAAATCCGCTCTGCCTCCAGACCGCGGTGCATCTGATCGCCAGAGCTAGGCGCACTGCCCAAAAACAGAGTACGCATCACCCGGCGGGCCGTATGGTATTGGCCAAAGCGGGTGTCTTGCTGATCGATATCAGCCGCTTCTGAGCGAGGACCATCGACCTCTTTCTCGATGACCGGCTCCCACCCCTGTGGCAAATAGTGGATGCTCTTGCCACGCACATTGCTGTCATCAAGCGGCAAAGAGCCCGGCATGATCAACGCATCGCGATTATCTGCCACCCACAGACGATGGATCACAATCGCCATATACTGCAACACACCCCGGGTGCGCTGGAACTTGTCCAGCGTTGACCAATCCTCATAGAGGCGGTCGAACACTTCCGGGTGAATAGGGTATGACTTACACAATCGGTCGTAGTAGTGGCTGGATTGGGTTTCGTTCGGAAAATCCTGTGCATGTTGGCGATAGAAATCGGCATATTGCTGCGCTATGCCCTGCACCTGCGCAAGTTCTCCAGCCGATTCAAACAGGCGGCGGCGCACAATCTCAAAGGCCTCTTCGGTTGCCACCGGCTTCCACACAGACTCAACCCGCGCAAAGTATTTTTCGAGGGAATCAAGTGCCTTCTGGCCCATGGTGCCGCCCACTTCCAAGGCAGACTCAGGTAAAGAGGCCAACAGCATGGCATTGGGCACAGCCTTCATCGCCTCGGTCAGCGCCTGTATAAAGGTAATGTTGGAATCAAAGGTCCCGGCATTAAACTGCTTGCCCACCTCAAGTTGGCGCAAAAACGCCACCAACTCATCCATCAACACCACACAGGGCGCCGCCTTGGCCAGCAATTTGACCAACTGCTCCTTACCCGGTGAAGTCCCGTCGCTGTCACTGTCAGCAACCAGCTCATAGCCTTCATCACCCAGCAGTTGCCAGGCCAATTCACCCCACAGGGTATTGGCCCGCACGGCACCGTGATCGCGTGCTTGGCTCACCGACAAGTTGATACCATCGATCACTGCCACCCGAGCGCTGGGTAGGTCGTGGATCCCGGCCGCATCCAATATTGGCGGGATGCCCTGCAAGCGATCGGTCGTCACCTCGCGCGATGCTAGGTGATAGACCGCCAGCATGGTATGGGTCTTACCGCCACCAAATGCCGTTTGCAACTGGATCACCGGATCGCCGCCCTTACCCGACAGCCGCTCAGCCACCGACCCCAACAGCAAGCGCATCCCTTCGGTAATGAAGGTGCGGGCAAAAAACTGCTCGGCATCCTGGTATTCCGCTGGCGCATTACCATTGGCGACCTGAGTGATATCTGCCGCAAATTCCGACTGTTTAAAGGTGCCTTCCAGCACATCGCGGTGCGGGCGCGCAATCTCGCGCCAAGGTTTCAGACTCATAATGTTATTATCCCGTTATTGTCCAATTCATTGCTGGCTTGAGAGAGCGCTGGTCCACCAAGCAAGGATGAGCATCCACACTCTTTAGCTTCTGTTTCATCTTTTGCAGCAATCCTGTCTTTAGCGACCTGTGTGGAGCGAGTCTCCCCTGCTGAGGTACCTCTTCCAAATGAAGCACTACCCGTACCTTTCGTGCTCGAATCGCTGTGGCTGCAAATTGCTTTTCGTCCTGATCACTGGCATTGCATTTGGCCGCCCACAAACCCGCCAAGGTATTGCGCAGCTTGCCAGCAATCTCATCGACTAACTCAATAGACTTGGTGCGTGGATGAACCCGATAATCTTTGACCTCGATAAGCCAAAATGTCTGACCATCGACATATGCCAGATCCATCGCCTTGATCCCATCGGCCATCCTGATGAACTGGTTACGATAAAAACTCATCTCATCGTATTTGCACACCAACGCCCCAGTGGGAAAGGTGAAAGTCAGCGCCCCTTCTGTTATCGCCGTCATGCACCACTCCCGAGATAGCGATCAGCTTGCTCCAACTCTTCATCCAGCAGCACCAGAGTCTGGATATCTTCCAGCTCATCAGCCTGCTCCAGAACGGTACCCTCTTCACCCAGGCTCAAGCCAAAGTAACGACAGGCAACCTGGTATTCATCCCGTGCCAGCAACTCGATCTCACGCAATAAAAACAGTGAGTGGCTGGCAATAAAGATCTGAATGCCTTGCTCAGCCAAAGCCAAAATCACCTTGGCTAACATTTTGATAAGTTTGGGATTAAGATTCGCTTCCGGTTCATCCCAGAACAGATAGCCCTGCTCAAGCAGCACACCGGTACTGATAAGACGCGCAAGCATGGCCAGCTTGCGTAAGCCCTCGGCCACCAGCGGCATCTCCAACTTCTGGCCAGATTGTTGCAAATAAAAACGACCGGTGTTGGGCTCAACCAACACCTTGCCACCTATCGCTTCTTCCAGTGGCTGCATCAGTTGTGCCACCCGTTTTTCTCGCGGCCCTTTAACCGACGGCGCACCCAGCAATGAACAGGTGTCACGCCAAGTCGCCTCAAACTCCAGATGGTAGTTGTCGTACAGGTTGATAAACCAGGGGCACAGCGTCACCAGCTCACGGGTCGGCAAATAGACCGGCGGTTGAGACAAACTGACCTCAGGCACCTGTTTCACTTGCACGCCGCTGCTGGCATTGGAGGCAAAATTGATCTCGCAACTTTGTTGCTCATCAGCCATGGTGAGCGCCACTTCACAGCGCTCACGCCCTTGGCTGCGCTTGACCAAGCGGCCAAGACTCTCCGGGCGAAAAACTCCCATCAGCTTGTCGGCATAGGCTTTTTGCAATCCGGTCTTGGAGAGATCACTGCCGGTGTTGACGTTTAACAACGAGTAGATGGCCTTGAGCAGATGGGTCTTGCCACAACCATTTTCAGCCACGATCACATTGAGCCCTGGTGCGAACACCAGAGTCTCATTGGGTAGGGTGGTGAAGTTCTTGAACGTAGCCTGCTTTAGCATGATCAGAAGTCCCAACTCAAGTTTTCACCCATCTGGCCGCCCTCGGCCATTGCGGATTGCATCGCCTCCCAGGCGGTGACCAGTTCGTTATAGGCACGAGCATCGCTGGCCCAGCCTTTGCGCTCGCAGAGGGTGTAGAGGCGATAGGCCAGGGAGCGGATCGCATCGCTCTTGTCAGTCAAGCGCCCCAGCATGGAACCGGCGCCGCTCGCGCCCTCACTATTGAGGATGCGGATCAGCTGGTGCAGCCCCTCCCACACCGGGGTACGGCTGTCGCGCTCCGGCGCCCAGTCGGTGGGCAGCTCGGCCCATTTCAGCAGTTGCACCTCGCCTTGGCCGGCACTGATCACCCCCGCCTCCTGCAAGCCCTGCACGCTGGTGCCCTTGGCGCGCGCCAGCACGTCCGCTTCGCCAAACTTGCCAACCCGCCAGCCTTGCTGCTCAAACCAGTGCAGGCAGAACTGGGTATCGTGGTCAAAGTCATCTTCGGCCAAGAAGCGGTTAATGAGCTGCAGCGCGGTTTTAACGCTCATCTTGCTGCCGTCGGCTTCCAGCACCGAGGCGTATTGACTGAAGATGCCCATACCTGGGCCAATAATTGCCTGCGATAAGTCCACCGGCGCCACCGGCGATTGGCTATGACCCAGGGCATCGGTGCTGCCCTGGGTCATGGCATCCAGTGCCTCAGGCAATACGCGGTTGAGCTCTCGGATAAACTGGCGGCGGCTGATGGTATCGGCATCCACTTTGCGCTTATTGCACACCAGCACCACGCTAGAGGCCAATGCATTGGTACCTGAGCTAATCATGCGATTACCCATTTCGGTACGCATCGGCCAAGTCCCACTAATAGCAAAGCCGGCATCGATCACTGCCTGCAAAAAGGTCTCCCAACCGGCGCTGGAGGTGCCATCACTCTTGGTTTCGGACTGCTTAAAGGCGTAATAGATAGTGACCGGGAAGGCCGGGTGCGCTTGCTCAGCCAACTGGTGGATCGCCTTACCCATGCCATCTAAGAAGAACGCCTCAGCACCCTCTTTACTGCCATGGCGATAGGGGGTCGCCACTAGCTCCTCGGCCTTAGGCACCGCCATGGTGGCATAGAGACCGGGGAAAATGGGGCGCAACGATTTGCGCAGCCACACATAGAAAAAGTCCGATAGATCGGCATAACCAATATTATCGTAATAGGGAGGATCGGAAGAAATTACTTTATTTCGACTAATAGTCTGAGTTTGGGCATCATTTTGGCAAGCCCACCCTGCCGCCCTCGCAGGCAGGGCAACTATAGATTTTGCTATGTAATCAACTTGAACAGAAAAAGAGCCAGAAGAATCAGTAAAACAATTTCCCTCGGCATAATCCCAGACCATTGGAATTGCTTGACGACCAAAAGTATTCCGTATCTTCTCAGCGCTCTTATGTGAATCCCATGCACAAACTGTTGATGAGCGGTCGGTGAGTCTACTTGCAGCAAATCCCAAATACACCCCCACCGCCTGCGCATACGCCGTGGCACCGGTGCCACCAGCATCTAGGCCATTTCCGTCATCCGCCATCCCAGCAAATAGGGAATCCTCACGGCAACGGGCAATAGCTTCGCCCACCAACTCGGAGAAGGTGGTCAACGCCACTAATTGACGGGGGGTGAACAGATCGCAATATTTGTTCAAACCATACAGTTGGGTTCGAATATCCCTTGGATTGTGGTTAATAGGGGTTTCTGGTTGCCAAGTTGGTTTGGCACTATTAGCAATGTTTTCCATCGCCTGGGTTGGCGATAAATAAACGCGCCCAGACTTTCCTTCCGCAACAACAGTCATTAATCGCTGTTTAAATGTACCTAGCTGACCTTGCTCACGGATAAGTTTGACTGGTATCGGACTACCAGAGATTAAACACTGAAAATTACCGCCTCGACCAACTTTTGTTCCTTCTTTTGCCTCCGCGGGTGGCGTCCCCACCTTGACGGTAAACTGGTAACTGTCTCCAGCGACCACCGGCTCGATATAGGCCTCTTTACCCGTTTTAGAGGAGAGAATAAAGGTCGAGGCCAGCGGCACATCGACATGAGAATATGCTGGGTTGGGGCTTTTGACGGTACGGGCCCAGAGCCAGGCAATTACAGTCAGCTCTTCGTCCAGATAGGGCGCCAAGTCTGGCCGCTCGGCCACCATCTCGCCGGTGATGAGCACCTTGGGATAAAGATGGCCGATACGCTTTTGCGCCTCATCGCGCATCCAGGCGCCATAGCGGCGCACATCTTCCGCCAGCCCCTTGGCACCGGACCAATCCTCAAAGGCATCCTGAGTGGCTTTCTTCTTGCTCAGTTTGTCGCTGGCAGGCAGTGGCCCCACCGGTTCACGGCCAGCAAACCTAGGGGGAATCTCGATCATCGCCTTATTGATGGTGACCGCCACAGGGTTAAGATCCGAGGCATGGGATTCGAGTCCCAACCGCTGGGCCTCCAGCGGCAAGGCGCCACCACCGGCAAAGGGGTCGTGAAAGCCTGGCAATTTTTCCTGGTTAAACAGTATGTTGGCCTGTGGGTGGTCTTTATTGAGGGCACAGATCTCGCGCCAACTCTCCCAGATCGCTGCGCGTGCCTGACTGAGTACCGCTTCGTTATTGGTATTTTCCCACTTAACCAGCTCGCGCAGGATATTAAACAGCTTCTCGCGCTTCTTGGCGGCCTCTTGTTTATTGACCCCGTACTTAAAGCCCCCGTCCTGCTGGTAGCCGGGATCGTTGACCATCTGCGCAAAAATCACCGCCCGCGCCGCAGCCAATGGGCGACGTGCCCACCACAGGTGCAAGGTAGACGGATGGCCGTGGCGAATGGATTTTTCACGCGCCGCAGCCGCATTGATATCATCAAGCGGCAGCGCCACTTCGATCAGTTTTTTGGGGGATTTGATGGGGGTCATAGGAGTTCTGGCGCCTCACGCCGTAATACTGCTTCGGCTACCGGGCCGAAGAATTGACGAGTAATCGAAAAAAAATGGCTGAGTTGCTGGTGCACAGTGGGCACCAAATCAAGCTGCAATAACTGGTTAATATCCCAGCCTTTAGTAAGATGTTCTTCTTTGAGTTGCTCTAACTCGTCCCACCATTGTTGACGTAACTCCATAAGGTAGGGGCTATTGAGGTTGAGCAACTCGATACTGTATTGAGCCCGTTGTTGCTCACATGCGTTCAAATGAAAAGAGGGCACCACTCTACCATCCGACATATAGGCAAAGTAGTGCGCACAATCTGGTTGGTAACAGTGAACAAAGAGTGTCATATCGACGCCAATTTGCTTACCGACAGCGTGACCACCAAAGACATCTGCCTTGACCCTCGATGATACCCTATCAGAGCTGAACGCACTTGCTGCGAGATTGGTTTCATCAAAGGTACGCTCAGGAGCCTGACTTTTGTTTTCTACGTGCTCTATGTGGTAATCGAGACCACGTTGATCGGCCCGAATCTCACTGTAGCAACACAGCTGATATTGCTGATTGCACAACCTGGTCAACAGTTCGCGCTTGTGTCCAAAAGAGGACCAGCGACTTGTCGCCTGATCCGGTGTATGTGGTGGCGCTTGATGGGCCATTGCTAGGCCATGCACATGCAAACCAGATTGACTGACATATCTCATTGCTTTGCATCCAACCCTTTCAGCCATTGTTGACGGGCGATACTACGCTGTAGTCGTTGTAACTGTGGGTGCTCAGCCCCCAGCACAATCAGCAATTGAGCCATCAGCCCCTTGGCTTCGCCCTCATCACCCTGGCCTTGATCGACCAGTTCGGTTAAGCGCAGCAATAAGGCCCTTTCGTCTATCGGTGGCTGCGGGTCCACCTGCATGACCGTGCGCAATACGCTATTGCTAGGTTCACCATAGGTGTGGGCCAGCGGCGTTGCTGCAACCGGATTGCCATTGGTATCCAGACCCAGAACTCGAATGGAATCCGTATGTACGGTGCTAATCACCTGCGGGCTATGGGTGGTGACGATAAACTGGGTATTTGGAAATATCCGAGTCAGGTCACCCAGCACTTGCTGCTGCCACTTCGGGTGCAGATGCAGGTCAATTTCATCGATTAGCACAATGGCAGGCAACGCCAATGGGCTAGCTATATCAAGTTGCGGCTGTGGGGTTGGGTTCGCTTCGACCATGCGTCTTGCCAGATCCATCACCAGACCTAGCACAATTTTATAGCCATCACTGAGCTGACTAATGCGCAATGTTTGACGGGAACCATCATCATTCACTTTGTCAATCACAAAGCGCAGCGGCCTGACCAAGGTTCTCGGCTCAACCAGATCGCCATTGAGCATTTGTTCAATGGCGGCTCTCACCCATTGCAACTCAGGCAAGCGATAATCAAAATCGCGCTTGGTTTGCTGCTCTCGCCGCTCAACATCTTCCATAGCATTGAACCATTCGAAGGCAGATCTGAAACTGGAATCAGGCTCTAGGGCGCCGATCAAGGCATCAAAACGTGAAAATTTCTGTTTAAACCCTCGCCGCCTTTGCACTTCTTCACGAATCGCTCTGTTGGTGCCGTAGTAAGCCACCATCGGCAAAAAAACTGGCTCACCTGCGGCCTCGCGTTTGACGATATCCAACGCAAAGCCATCCAACCCTTTGGCTCCCTGCTTGAGTAAAAATTGATACTCTTCTTTCATCAAGCCTTCGATCTCTGCAATAGAAATCGAAGCATCCCGTTTTCTACCACTGGACCACGAAATCATTCCGCTGGGGGTATCAGCTTGCCAACCCAGCATCATGAATGGAGCCTGCTTTTCGAGCTTATCTACTCGAAGATCGGTCGTTTTCGTCGCTCTACCTGCAACACCCGGCAGCTTCGTCAGATAACGGCCAAAACCAAGCGCGATAGCATCCAGGATCGCTGTTTTACCTGCCCCATTCTCGGCGACGATGACTGTTAGCTTGTCATCAAACTTTATTGATAACTCTTTGAAACAACGAAAATTGTAAATATGGAGCTGTTTTAACTTCATAAGGTTGCCTCGGCTGTTACCGCGCGTGAGAGCAAATCGGCCAACTCATAATTGATGCTGGCCACGCCCAAATCCGGCTCTTTGGTAAAAGGTTGGCGAATGTAGTACGGGCCTTCTGCCTTGTCACCCTCGACCAGCACGATGGCCAGCAAGAATTTGTCTGCTTGGTTGAGGGCATAGAGGATCTCGTTGCGGCTGACCGTGATGGTGGTCTGCCCTTTGCTGCGCCCTTTGACTTCGATATGGCGATCTTGTGGCAATGAGCCATCACTGTTGAGTGGCGGGCGGGCGGTGATATCCCAGCCGCACTTGTCAGCCGACACATCGATAACAGTGTGTCCCAGCGTCTGTTCCGCTATGGTGACGGCCTGCATCGCCACCTGCTCGATATGGGCTCGGTTGGCCGCATCCGGGCTAAACACCACCTCCCCTTTGCGTTTGGCCAACAAACCTTGCGGGATCACCAAGGCACTGCCAATCACCACCGGGGTGCTGGAGACCACCTGCTTGAGCGCAGTGAGTTCGGCGGTGCGCTGCTGCAAACGGGCCGTCAGTTCATCGACCCGGCGGCGGGCGTTTTCAGGTTGCATTCTGGGTTGTTTACCCGCTTTGACGTCATCGCTGAGCTTGAGATAGCGATCTTGCCAATAGTTGATCTCTTTCACCAAGCGTTCATGCACGGCCGCCAGCGTTTTGTCCGCTTGCCGCTCACGCAGTGTTTTCACCTCGGCAAAGTGCTCCGGCACTAATTTTTCAGAGGCTAGTTGCAGCGCCAACGGTTCGAGTGGCTGAGATAACCAGGATGAGTGCAGAATGTCCTGCACCAAGGCTAAATCCCCCTCGCTGATGGGGACCAAGTCTAAGTGTGGTGCCCAGCCTGCATAGCTGGCCTGGCTGGCGGTATCAATGGCAACAAACTGCAACCGTCGTGACGCAACACTCTTGGCTTGTTCGCTGGTTTCACGGATTGAGTGCTCCAGCATCATGATCAGGCGCGGTTCGTCCCCTTCATCGGCCGGATCCACCAATACCGCCCCCTGCTTGAGCTTGGCGCGATGGGCTTGCAAGGTGAGATCAAGTACCGAGTGCATCAGAGGATGCACGGGGTGAAGCAGTTCGGCCAGCACCTTGCCAGTGGGCCTGATCAGCTGCTTTTCAAAACAGACTCGTTCATAACGGTGCAACACGGGGGTGCGGCTTTCGCCGATGCTACGATCCCGTTCGCGGATCACTGCCGGTACATGCTTTACTTCATAACGACCCTGTTCACGCTCCCTCAGTTCGCCATTTAACCCGACAAAGGCTTCTTGGAAAAACGCCCGGATAAAGAACGGCTGCAAGCGACGGGCTTCGGCTTTTTCCATCTGCTCTTTAATGGCGTAGAGCCCCTCTAAGCCCATATGAGATTCGACCAGCGCATTGCGCCGCATGATCTCTTTGAGGTGGTCGCTATCAAGCGCGCCTTCAATGACCTGATCCATCTTTGCGCGCACGAGCGGGTCTTCGCCGTAGCGAATGGCATTGATGAGCAAGTCTTTCAGGGAGACGTTATCAAAGGCTTCACCGAGGATGTCGAACACTTTGCCACCCAAGGCTTTCTTTTCTATTTCCAGCTTATCAAACAGCTTTTGGAAGACTTCCCCTTCACGGGTTTCATTGGCCACGATATTCCATAGGTGGCACACCTCTTTTTGGCCGATCCGGTGAATACGGCCAAAACGCTGTTCGAGACGATTCGGGTTCCAGGGCAGGTCGTAGTTGACCATCAGGTTGGCGTTTTGCAGGTTGACGCCCTCGCCAGCAGCATCGGTGGCAATCAGCACCAACACCGTGGGATCACTGCGAAACTCGCTCTGGATCTTGCGACGTTCATCCCGATTGGTCCCGCCATAGATCACCCTAACTGCTTGTGGTTGCCCCAACAGATCTGTCACCCGCTGGCGCAAGTAATTGAGCGTGTCTTTGTGCTCGGTAAAGATGATCAGTTTGCGACGGCTACCATCGCGGTTTTTCATTTCCGGGGAGTCTTGCAGCAAAGAGGAGAGCTGTTCCCACTTTTTATCATTACCAGATTGCACCAGCGTCAGCGCATGCTGCTCAAGGTCTTTGAGTGAGTGGATCTCGGCTTCCAATTCGATGATGGTTTCTGCTGCTGTGGCCTGGTCAGCCACCTGTTCGGCATAGAGTTCGTACTCTTCAGCACTGAGATCTTCATCCAACTCATCCCAGTTATCAGGCAGATCGAGCTGTTTGGTGACGGTGTAAGTGCCGAGCGTTTCCGCAACACCCGCTTGTTTAGCTTTCTGACCACGGGCTAGCAGCTTCATCTCAGCCAGTTTGTCTTGCAGCCGATTCCGTCGGCGCTTCAACGATTGATAGATAGCCTCAGGGCTGGATGCCAACCGCCGTTGCAGTTGGGTGAGTGCGAACCCAACCGTGGTCTTCTTCTTGTTATCGAGCTTGTCGGCTCGATTCATTTCTTCTCTTACATAGGTCGTCACCTGCTCGTAGAGGCTTGCTTCGATAGGTGAGAGATCATAGTTGGCTGTGTAGGCGCGGCGCTCAGGAAACAGTGGTGTCCCGTCGAAGGTGAGCAGCTCTTCTTTCACCATCCTGCGCATCATGTCGGTGATATCGACTTTGTGGGCACCCTCTCGGAACTTGCCATAGAAACGGTCGCTGTCGAGCAGTGACATCCAGACTTGGAAGTCTTCCTCTTTGCCATTGTGCGGCGTTGCCGTCATCAGCAGGAAATGGCGGCAAATAGACCCCAGCAACTCACCAAGGACGAAACGCTTGGTTTTATTGACTTTGCTGCCAAAGTAGTTAGCAGAGAGTTTGTGGGCTTCATCGACGATGATCAGATCCCAGTCGGTATTGCGCAGCTTCTCTTGCAGCTCTTCGCTGCGAGAGAGCTGGTCCAATCGGCAAATCAGGCGATCTGTTTCAGAAAAATAGTTACCGGTCGCGCACTGCTCTTGTTTTTCTTTACTGAAGATCTCAAATTGCAGGCCAAATTTTTCAAACAGTTCATCTTGCCACTGCTCAGTCAACGAGCCCGGCGAGACCACCATGACCCGCCGAGCATCGGCCCGTAGCAGCAGTTCAGAGATAAACAAACCAGCCATGATGGTTTTGCCCGCGCCAGGGTCATCCGCCAATACATAGCGCAGTGGCTGCTTTGGCAGCATGTATTCGTAAACGGCAGAGATCTGGTGCGGCAGCGGGTCAACATTAGCCATGTTGACGGCCATCATGGGGTCAAACAACGCTGCTTGTGAAATCCGATAAGCTTCCAGGCCCAGCTTGAAATCCTCCCCGTTGGCATCGAATGCCCATGGGCGGCCCACTGTCGCAAGCTCCAGCGCCATCTCATCGCTACGAAACAGCATGCGTTCAGCCAATACGCCTTTACTGTCTTTGTAGTAAACAGTCAGGGCGTGTTCGCCAATTGGCTCAACCGTCACCACGCGTACCACTTGCCCTTCAACAATGCCGCGCACTTGGGCATCTTTTTTGATTTCTTCGAGCTTGAGCATGCTATTCCTTATCCACTAACTGGCTTGCTGGCTGGTGATTGCCGATATGAACGATGATTAGAGTTTTGAGCTATCAAGTCCGGCAAGCTTTAGCCGAGCAGTTAGATTGCGCATCTTGCTAAACTCGGTGCCAAGACTCTCTTTAAGCCCGACACCTTCGCAAAACTCCCTAGCTGTGACGTGTGTAAGCTCATCTGCATATTTGAGCATCTGCAGATGTAGCTCGACGGTATATTGATTGCGAGGTGCAGATGACAAGGCACTCTTGATCTGCTGGTAGATCTCTTGTTCGGGCACTTATGGCTCCAGATCAGCTAAAACAGCAAATTTAGCTAAAATAGCTACATCAAACCATCGCAGCAAGCTAAAAAAGCCTCAGGTGTAGCTCATCCTCATCTTTTTGCATGATTTGTCTAATCGTTGCGCGAAGATAAGAGAACTGGCTCACAGCAAAACGGCTTCCCGCATCCAGAAATTATTCTTTATACAGCAATGTAGGTGGCGCGCTCTCGCCACTGCATTTGAGTTGCCCTAGCGCATTGGTTCGACAGACTGTGCCATCGGAGGCACGCAGGTTGCCGAGGCTATCTTCACGCCAAGTCACCCGCTCACCGGTTTGGGGGTTACTGCCGCGTACATTACCTAAACTATCCTGCCGGTAGGTGGTGCCATCACTGCCCCGGACATTTCCCAAGGAGTCCTTGCGCCACGTGGTACCTGAGCCAGAATCCCTGACATTGCCGAGACTGTCTTCGCGCAAGGTGCCATTGCGGCCATCGCTGCACTGGTAGCGGGTATTGCCAAGGCTGTCTGGGCGATAGGTGCAATCAGTAGCAAACGCAGCTTGCGGTAGTAGGCTCAGTATCAGTGCGGCCAGCGATAACTGGCGTGCCACTGGCCAAATGCCGGATTGGTTACTCATACACAGTCCCCTTCGATGTGTGCTTGGCTGACTATACCGAGCCAGCCGTGTAGCTTCGATACTGGGGTTTTGCACATGTCGTGTTTTCAGGCGGACAACCATCTCTGCACTGCCTTCAATATCGGGCGCCAATAAGCACCGCGAGACATCAACCTCTATGAGATGCGGCAATTGAGGGACCTATTCAGTGCGCGCCGGAAAGTAAATTTTGGACGGGGAATTTTTTTCCAAACGAGGAACTGATACAACAGGAATCGTCACTTCTGGAGACCGCTGTAAAAGTTAGAAAGGTGGATGTTGAAGAATTTATCCGTCACGACCAGATAGCCACCACGGGCCATTCCAGCCCAGATAAGTACTTTTCTGCAGCAGTTCTGATGTTAGGCATACAGTTAGGCATACACGAATTTTCTGAATTGGCTATTTTACATTTAAATCAATGATATAACACCTTAGTTCAGCATCCCCCAGCTCCACCACCTTCTAAAGCCCTGATTCGTCAGGGCTTTTTCTTTATGGCTGGTCAGGGAGTGACACACTGAGGTGTCATACCAATCAGATTAAAGATGTGATCTAATTGCTCTATTCTGGTTTCACTGTACTCAGTATGTCCGATCCAATCG
>NZ_JAPDBP010000036.1:0-19865 GCF_027705305.1 Aeromonas sp. QDB17 | reverse complement strand
GATTGGATCGGACATACTGAGTACAGTGAAACCAGAATAGAGCAATTAGATCACATCTTTAATCTGATTGGTATGAGAGGCGCGATACAAGTTAATCCACTGATCCATACGTTGTCCTCGAAACCCTTGCCAGTGCCATCATCACCAGCACTACCATCATTCCAGGCCGAGCATCTTCCGGGAGCGAGATGCCCGATACAGATTCATCCACTGATCCATACGTTGTCCTCGAAACCCTTGCCAGTGCCGTCATCACCAGCACTACCATCATTCCAGGGCGAGCATCTTCCGGGAGTGCGATGCCCGATACAGATTCATCCACCGCTCCATACGTTGTCCTCGAAACCCTTACAGCAGCTTGTCGATGCCGTAAGCCGGGCCGTTGGCCACCAGAAAATCGATGAATGCCCTCAGCTTGCGCGGCATCAGGCGCCGCTCGGGAAACAGCAGGTAGATGGGCACCCTGGGTTGCTGCCACTCCGGCAGCAAGGAGACCAGCGTCCCGTTCGCCAGCTCATCATGGCACAGCATGGCGGGCAGGGAAGCCAGCCCCAGCCCCGCCTTCGCCGCCTCCCTGGCACAGGTGATGTTGTTGACCTGGAAGCGGGACGGGGGATCCACCAGCACTTCGCGATCATCCAGCTCGAAACACCAGTGCGAGGCGAGGAACCCCGTGCTGACCGCGATCCGCTCGTGATGCACCAGATCGGCGGGCCTCTGGATCACCGGGTGGCGCGCCAGATAGTCCGGGCTGGCGCACAGCAGCCGCTCGGTGCTCCAGAGACGCCGCGCCGCCAGGTTGGAGTCGCTCATGTCGCCGACCCGCACGATGGCATCCAGCCCCTCGCTGATGGGATCCACGATGCGGTTGGTCAGCTCCAGCTCCACCTTCATGCCCGGATAGGCTTGCAGGAAGTTCGCCACCAGCCTGCCCACCACCAGCTGTCCCGTCTCGATGGGCACCGCCAGCTTGAGGGTCCCCGTCACCTCCTGCTGGCTGGCACTGAGCATCAGTTCGGCCTGGGCCAGCTCCTCCACCGCCTTGCTGCAGCGTAGATAATATTGTTCACCGGCTTCCGTCAGGGTGAGCTGCCGGGTGGAGCGATAGAGCAACCGCGCGCCGAGACGCTGCTCCAGCTCGGCAATGCGGCGGCTCACCGTCGCCTTGGTCATGCCCAGCTCCTGGGCAGCGGCGGTAAAGGAGCCCTTGTCGACGATACGAACGAGGATTAAGGCAGCATTCAGGTCCATTGTTTCACCAGTGAAACTGTATATCTCATGAATGGATACTAATCGAAACAGTTACACGATGTTAGCCTGCCCGCCACAGTTCAGGAAAACCAATATCATGAGTCAACACAAGAAGATCCCCCTGCTGGCCGCCCTGGTGCTGGCCCTGCTCGGCCTGCTGTTTGCCGGTTACTGGTATCTGCATGGCCGCTACTTCGAGAGCACCGACAACGCCTACCTGCAAAGCGAGGTGACCGGCATCGGTTCCAAGCTCTCCGGCTACATCAGCGAAGTACTGGTGACCGACAACCAGGCGGTGAAGGCCGGCCAGCTCATCGCCCGGCTCGACGACCGCGAATACAGGACCAAGGTGGCGGAGGCCGAGGCCGATCTGCGCCTCAACCAGGCGACTGCGGATAACCTCGCCGCCACCCGTATCCAGCAGTTGAGCCTCATCCGCCAGGCCGAGGCCAAGGTCAGCTCGGCCAATGCCGAGCAGGTCCGGGCCCAGCAGCAGGTGCGCCGGGTCAGCCAGCTCAATGAGCGTCACTACAGCTCCCAGGACAGCCTGGACGAGGTCCGTGCCGGCTTGCAGGTCAACCAGGCCCAGGCACTGGAGGCCAAAGCCGCCCTGCAGGCCGCCCGCGAGCGGCTGCTGGTGCTGGATGCCGAAGCCAAGCAGAACCAGGCCAGGCTGGCTTTGAGCGAGGCCCAGCTTGAACAAGCCAGGCTGGAACTCGGCTACACCGAGCTGCGAGCCCCGGCTGACGGCATCATCGGCAAGCGCAGCCTGCGGGAAGGGCTCTACGTCCAGTCCGGTATGCAGGTGGCCAGCCTGGTGCCCCTGAGCCAGGTGTGGGTCGAGGCCAACTTCAAAGAGACCCAGTTGCAGCACATGCAGCCGGGCCAGAAGGTGGAGGTGATCCTGGATGCCTATCCGGATCAACCGGTCGAGGGGATCATCGACAGCCTCTCTCCGGCCACCGGCGCCAAGTTCGCCCTGCTGCCGCCGGAGAACGCCACCGGCAACTTCACCAAAATCGTGCAGCGGGTGCCGGTCAAGATCCGCATGCCGGATCCGGGCGCCCTGGCGGGCAAGCTGCTGCCCGGCCTCTCCACCGAGGTGATCGTCGACACCCGCACCCCTGATCCCGTGGTGGCCGCCCACTGATGGACGCCATACCACGCCGCAACTGGATCGCGGTCATGGGGGGCCTCATCGGCGCCTTCATGGCCATCCTCGACATCCAGATCACCAACGCCTCCCTGAAAGACATTCAGGGGGCGCTCTCGGCCACCCTGAGCGAGAGCTCCTGGATCTCCACCTCCTATCTGGTGGCGGAGATGATCGCCATTCCGCTGAGCGGCTGGCTGAGCCGGGGACTGAGCGTGCGGCGCTACCTGCTGTGGACCACGGGCGCCTTCATCGTCGCCTCCGTGCTCTGCTCGTTCAGCTGGAACCTCACCAGCATGATCGTCTTTCGGGCGCTGCAGGGCTTTACCGGCGGGGCCCTGATCCCCATGGCCTTCTCCCTCATTGTCAGCCTGCTGCCGCTGCACAAGCGGGCCACCGGCATGGCGCTGTTCGGCCTGTGCGCCACCTTCGCCCCCGCCATCGGCCCGACCCTGGGGGGCTGGCTGACGGAGCAGATGTCCTGGCACTACATCTTCTATCTGAACGTGCCGCCCGGCCTGCTGGTGATGGCCATGCTGGCCCACGGACTGGACAGGAAGCCGGTGGACTGGGAGGTGATCAAGCGGGTGGATCTCATCGGTATCCTCACCATGGCGGTGGGTCTCGGCCTGTTGGAAGTGGTGCTGGAAGAGGGCAACCGGGAGGACTGGTTCGGCTCGAGCTTCATCGTGCGGCTCACCGTCATCTCGGTGGTGGCCCTGGTGTTCTTCGTCATCAGCCAGTTGCTGCGCCGCCACCCCCTGGTCAACCTGCGGCTGCTGCACAACCCGCGCTTCGCCCTGGCCTGCTTCGCCTACCTGGTGCTCGGCATGGGGTTGATGGGCTCCATCTATGTGCTGCCCCTCTACATGACCCAGATCCACAATTACAACGCCCTGGAAATCGGTGAGGTGCTGATGTGGATGGGGTTGCCCCAGTTGCTGGTGCTCCCCCTGGTGCCCAAGCTGACCCACAAGATAGATCCGCGCTATCTGGTGAGCTTCGGCTTTCTGGTCTTCGCCATCAGTTGCTTCATGAACGTGAACATGAATGCCGACTACGCCGGGCCCCAGCTGATCCAGTCCCTCATCGTGCGGGCCCTGGGGCAGCCCTTCATCATGGTGCCCCTCTCCCTGGTGGCGACCGCCAGCCTGACGCCGGACGAGATCCCCTCCTCCTCCACCCTGCTCAACGTGCTGCGCAACCTGGGGGGCGCCTTCGGCATCGCCATCATCGCCACCCTGATCGACAACGACACCCGGACTCATGTCAGCCAGATCGGTAGCACCCTGGCCGCCACCAGCATCGAGGGGCAGGCCTATCTGATGCAGCTGGCCCAGAACATGATGGCCCAGGGAGCCGGGCCGGAGCAGGCCCAGTTGCAGGCCCGGGCCATGCTGTCGAACACCATCAGCCGCGAGGCGGCCATCATGGCCTACAACCAGGTGTTCTACGTAATGGGTATCTTCCTGCTGATCGCCAGCGCCCTGATGCTGCTGCTCAAGCAGCCGGCCCCGAGGGACCCTGACGCAGAACCGGTCGAGGCGTGAAAGGTGGGGATCACATAGCAAAACGGGCCAGAAGGCCCGTTTTTCATAGCTGCCCGCCGGTCAGCCCGCCAGGGAGGCGGCGATCAGGAACTGGGCCGCGAAGTAGCTGCTCATGATCCAGGCCGTGGCATGGGGGAAGGGGCGGCGGAATCTGTCCAGCGCCAGCATGCTGTCGGAGAAGAGGAACATCAGCGCCCCCACCAGGGCGGCGGCGCTGCCGGCAGTGAGAGAGGCATGCCAGGCACCGGCAGCCACCCAGGCCATGGCGATGATCACCAGCATGTAGCAGAAGACGGGGATCCTCATCTCGCCGAGCTGCCCCCACAGGAGCCCGAACACCATGCCGGCCACCAACAGCAGCAACAGGCCGTCCACCAGCTTGAGCACCAGGGGCCCCTGGGCGAACCCGACGATGTAGCAGAGGTGAGCGACAAGAAATGCCGCCAGTCCCTGGATGAAACGATCCCGTGGCAGCATCAGCAGCACGTCACCCGCCAGCGACAAGCAGAGACCGAGCAGGATCCAGGCGTGGGAGCCGTTGTGATCGTCGCCCTGGTAGCCAAACGCCAGGGCGATGATGAACAGCATGGTCAGGGGTTTGCTGATGTAGAACTGACGGGAGTCTGAGCCGTAAGCCGCGCGGATGTGCCACCAGCCCGATGCGATGATCAAGAAACTCAATAACATGCCCTGCTCCTCACCGGCTGCTCGCCCTGGGGCGGCAACCTCTTTAGTGCCCGCAAGAGTAGCAAATTCCCCCGGCCAGTGGCAGAGGCTGAAGCAGATGGCACCCTACACCTAAAGTCTAATTGCCCCCATCTCCGCCCTCGGGCATAAGAGACAGCTCTGGAGGATCACCATGGAAGACGCTATGACCAACTACCTGCCCGCTATCGATATCATGATGTGCCATCTTGGCATCAGCTTTGAACAGGCCTGCGAGCAGCTTGGCCTCAGCCCGCAGGAGCAGCAGACCCTCGACCAACTGCAAAAACAGAAGCAGACCCAGTCCAACTGATGCCCTGGACTGATGGCCCGAAGCGGCCGGCATCACAGTCCAGCATAAAAAACGGCGCCCGAAGGCGCCGTTTTTTATTGGGTGATGATCAGGATCGAGCGACCCGGCGGCGTTGCAGCCAGACCACGGCCCCGAACAGCAGGAAGCCCGGCAGCCACATCAGCTCCTTGGGCCAGCGCTCGGTAGGCGCCTTGACGCTCAGGATCTGCTGATCCATCTCCAGCCCCAGATCGGCGGCCTGGCTGCCGAAGGTGACGGTGTCGATCAGGATCTTGCCGTCCTGCTCATAGGTCTGGATCCCCAGCTTGGCCAGACGGTCCTCACCACTGACGCCCTCCGGCACCGGCAGCAGCACGGTGAAGCGGCGCAACTTGCCCACCGCATCTTCCCCTTCCATGCGCAGGCGCAGGGTGCTCTCGGCCTCCACCTGCCCCATGGTCTGGACCAGCTCGGCCGGGGCTGTGTCGCGATACGGGTCGTGCAGCAGATCCATCCAGAAGCCAGGACGGAACAGGGTGAAGGCCACCAGCAGCAGCAGCACGCTCTCGTACCAGCGGCTCTTCACCAGGAAGAAGCCCTGGGTGGCGGCAGCGAAGATCAGCATGGCGATGGTGGCCACGAAGAAGATCAGTACGCCGTGGGCGAAGTCCACGTCGATCAGCAGCAGATCCGTGTTGAAGATGAACAGGAAGGGCAGCGCCGCGGTACGCAGGCTGTAGTAGAACGCCGTGATCCCGGTCTTGATGGGGTCGCCCTTGGAGACGGCGGCCGCGGCGAACGAGGCCAGCCCCACCGGCGGGGTCACGTCCGCCATGATGCCGAAGTAGAAGACGAACAGGTGCACCGCGATGAGCGGCACGATGAGGCCGTTCTGCTGACCCAGGGTGACGATCACCGGCGCCAGCAGGCTCGATACCACGATGTAGTTGGCAGTGGTCGGCAGCCCCATGCCGAGGATGAGGCTCAGCAGCGCGGTGAGGATCAGCATGAGCAGCAGGTTGCCCATGGAGAGGAACTCCACCAGATCCGCCAGCACCAGGCCGACGCCGGTCTGGGAGACGGCCCCGACGATGATGCCGGCAGTGGCGGTGGCAATGCCGATGCCGATCATGTTGCGGGCACCGGCAATCAGCCCCTCGCGCAGGTCCACTACGCCATCGGTGAAGGAGCCGTAGTCATGCTTGCCGTCGGTGCGCAGCCAGTTCAGCAGCGGTCGCTGGGTCAGCAGGATGATGATGAGCATCACCGAACCCCAGAAGGCCGACAGGCCGGGGGAGAGGCGCTCCACCATCAGACACCACACCAGCACCACCACGGGCAGCAGGAAGTGCAGGCCGGAGAGCAGCACGGCGCGGGTCTCGGGCAGCTCGTCCAGTGGCTTGTCCGGGTCTTCCGCCGGCAGCGGTGCGTTGCTCGCGGCGATCTTCAGCAGTCCCAGGTAGGCGACGGCCAGCAGCACGCTGATCCCCGGCAGGGCATAGTCACCCAGTACCGGCTTGAGCCAGCCCAGACCGTAGTAGACCGCCATGGAGAGGCCGCTGATGAGGGCGGCACCGAAGGCGAAGCCGGTCAGGCGACGCAGCCAGGGGCGCGGCTGACGGTTGCCGATGGGCTGCATCCCGAGCTTGAGCGCCTCGAGGTGCACGATGTAGAGCAGGGCGATGTAGGAGATGGCCGCCGGCAGGAAGGCGTGCTTGATGATCTCCACATAGGGGATGCCCACGTACTCCACCATCAGGAAGGCCGCAGCCCCCATGACCGGCGGCATGATCTGGCCGTTGACCGAAGAGGCCACTTCCACCGCGCCGGCCTTCTCCTTGGAGAAACCGACCCGTTTCATCATGGGGATGGTGAAGGTGCCCGTGGTCACCACGTTGGCGATGGAGGAGCCGGAGATGACGCCGGTCAGGGCCGAGGCGACCACGGCCGCCTTGGCCGGGCCGCCGCGCAGGTGACCCAGCAGGCTGAAGGCGAGCTGGATGAAGTAGTGGCCCGCACCGGCACGCTCGAGCAGGGCGCCAAACAGCACGAACAGGAAGACGAAGCTGGTGGAGACCCCAAGGGCGATGCCGAACACCCCTTCGGTGGTGATCCACTGGTGGTTGGCCAGCGCATGCAGGCTCACCCCGCGGTGGGCCAGCAGGGAAGGCATCCAGGGACCGGCCAGGCTGTAGGCCAGGAAGACGATGGCGATGACCGCCAGGGCCGGGCCCAGGGCGCGGCGGGCCGCTTCCAGCAGGAGCGGAATGCCGACGCAGGCCACCGCGAAGTCCATGGTGGTCAGGTTGCCGGGACGCTGGGCAAGCTCCTGGTACATCACGAACAGATAGCTGGCGACGGCGGCACCGACGAGGCCGAGAGCGATGTCGGCAAGGGGAACCCTGTCTCGCGGTGAGCTGCGCATGGCGGGGAACACCAGGTAGGCGAGCAGGATGGCGAAGGCTAGGTGAATCGAGCGTGTTTCAGTGTCGTTGAGGACGCCGATGCCGAGGGAGAAGGGCAGCGGCGAGGCAATCCAGAGCTGGAACAGGGACCAGATCAGCGCAAGACCCGCGATGATCCAGCTCATGGGGCCGACGGGCAGCCTGGCGCCGACGTCCTGGGCGATCAGCTCCTCGGCCGAGAACGCCTCTTGTTGTTGTGTTTGCTGCATAGTGTGACTCTGTAGGTACTGCAATAAATGAGACTCGCTCCCCCGAAGGAGGAGCGAGTCCGGGGCACATCCGAAGACGCTGCCGGATTACATCCAGCCACGTTCCTTGTAGTAACGCACAGCGCCTTCATGCAGCGGAGCGGAGAGACCCACCTTGATCATGTCGGCTTCTTTCAGATCCGCGAAGGCCGGGTGCAGGCGCTTGAAACGGTCCAGGTTGTCGAACACGGACTTGACCAGCTGGTAGACCACTTCCGGGTCAGCCTTGGCGCTGGTGGAGAGCACCGCCTTGCCACCGATGGACGGGGTCGGGTTCGGGCTGCCCTTGTAGAGACCACCCGGGATCTCGGCCTTGCTGTAGTAGCTCTTCTCGGCCAGCAGCTTGTCGATCTCGGGGCCGGTGACCGGCACCAGCACGGTGTCCGTGGTGGTGGAGGCTTCCTGGATGGCGCCGTTCGGGTGGCCGACGAAGTAGCTCATGGCGTCGATGTTGTTGTCACCCAGGGCAGAGGCCTGCTCGGCGGGTTTCAGTTCGGAGACCAGGCTGAACGCGGATTTGTCCCAGCCCTTCACGGTCATGATCTCTTCAAAGGTGTCACGCTGACCGGAACCCGGGTTGCCGATGTTGACGCGCTTGCCCTTCAGGTCGTCGAAGCTGGCGACCTTGGCGTCCTTGCGGGCCAGGATGGTGAACACTTCGCTCTGCAGGGAGAAGACGGCGCGGATGTCATCCATCGGACCTTCGGCCTTGAACGGCTCGACGCCCTTCATCGCCTTGTACTGGTGGTCGGACTGCATGATGCCGAAGTTGAATTCGCCGGAGCGGATGCCGTTGACGTTGGCAACACCGCCGCCACTGGCCGGTGCGTTGCACTTGATCTGGTGATCGGCGGCGCCTCGGTTGAGGAAGCGGCAGATGGACTGGCCCGCCACGTAGTAGACGCCGGTCTGACCGCCGGTGCCTATGGTCACGAAGCGCTCCTGCGCTTGCACCGGACCACCAAACGACACACCGACCAGAGCCGCCGACAAGGCGCACGCCAAGGATAATCCTTTCATGTTCTTCATCCTTTTCATTGATTTATTTCACCCGTTTCCCGGGAGAATATGAGACAGACCCGCATCAAGACTGGGTTCGCCTATACGACCTCGTACGAGGAAATGGTCGAGCGGCACGCGCCCTTCCAGAAGCCACCATCATCCTGCGGTGAGATAATCAGCGTCATGCCGATCGGAGGTGATCTGACCAGAAACGGGTCAGTTCAAAAGCATTAACGCCCCGATTAAGCACATAACACCAACATAAATCAAACAAAACAGCAAAATGGCGGATTTAAATAGCGAGAAGTTTGAAGCGGATCATTCATTTCTCAAGGGCAGATTAATTACATGAACTATCAAAGGGAAGCAATAAAAAGCACGCCCAGATTCTTTCGCAACCCTTGACTGGCAAGGATTAGAAACCTGGTCCGTTATATTGCGAAGTGCTTACTGAACAGCATAAACACGACGTTAATGACGCTTTTGTCGCCAAGATGCAAAAACCCCGATCCGGGGCTGCCGGAACGGGGTTTGGTAACAAGCTGATTTCATTTGGGCCCGGCCATCACGCCTTGCTGCCAGCCAGCTCCAGAATGAAGGCGAACTCCAGGGCGATGTCCTCATAGGCCTTGAAACGGCCCGACTTGCCGCCGTGACCGGCCTCCATGTCGGTACTGAGCAGCAACTGGTTGTCGTCCGTCTTCAGTTCACGCAGCTTGGCCACCCACTTGGCCGGCTCCCAGTATTGCACCTGGGAGTCGTGCAACCCCGTGGTCACCAGCAGATTCGGGTAGGCCTGGGCCTTGACCTGATCGTAGGGGCTGTAGGCCTTCATGTAGTCGTAGTAGCGCTTCTGGTTCGGGTTGCCCCACTCGTCATACTCCCCTGTGGTGAGGGGAATGGACTCGTCCAGCATGGTGGTGACCACGTCGACGAAGGGCACCTGGGCCACCACGCCGCGATAGAGCTGGGGCGCCTGGTTGATGACGGCCCCCATCAGCAGGCCGCCGGCGCTGCCTCCCATGGCATAGACCTGATCCCTGGCGCCGTAGCCTTGCGCCACCAGCGCCTCGGTCACGTCGATGAAGTCGTTGAAGGTGTTCTGCTTCTTGAGCAGCTTGCCCTCTTCATACCAGGTGCGGCCCAGCTCCTCGCCACCCCGGATATGGGCGATGGCGTAGACGAAGCCCCGGTCCAGCAGGCTCAGGCGTGAGCTGCTGAAGTCCGGGTCCATGCTGGCGCCGTAGGAGCCATAGCCGTAGACCAGCAGGGGATTGGTGCCTGCACCACCCCCTGCCTTCTTGAACTTGTCCTTGCGATAGACCAGCGACACCGGCACGGCTACGCCGTCACGGGCGGTGATCCAGAGCCGCTCGCTGGCATATTGCGCAGGCACGAAGCCTGCCACCGGCTGCTGCTTGAGCAGAGTCCGCTTGCCGCTGTCCATGTCCAGCTCGTAGGTGGAGGACGGCGTGGTCATGGAGGAGTAGCCATAGCGCAGGGCGCTGGTGTCCGGCTCCGGGTTGTAGGCAAGCCAGGTGACATAGGCGGGATCGTCGAAGGCGATCTCCTTCTGTTCGCCGCTCTGCCAGTTGACCTGACGCAACCGGGTCAACCCCTGGCTGCGCTCCTCCAGCACCAGCCAGTCCCTGAACAGGGCATAGCTCTCCAGCAGCACGTCCGGATTGGGGGCGATCACCGCCTTCCAGCGATCCACCGGGCTCTCCTTGGTCTCATAGAGGCCGAAGTTCTTGCCGTCCTTGTTGGAGCGCACATAGAAGCGGCCGCGGTAGTGATCCAGGCTGTATTCGTGATCCACCTGACGGGGCAGGAACAGGCGTGGCGTCTGGCCCGGCACATTGGCATCGATGAGGCGCGCCTCGCTGGTGGTGGTGCTGGAGAGGGAGATGACGATGAAATCTTCCGAGGTGGTGGCGTAGAGGCTCACATAGAAGGAGTCGTCCTTCTCCTCGTAGACCAGGGTGTCCTTCGCGGGATCCGTGCCCAGCTCGTGGCGATAGACCTGGTAGGGCAGCAGAGTCTTGGGGTGCTTGCGCACGTAGAAGACCGTCTTGCTGTCGTTGGCCCACACCAGGTTGCCGGAGGTGTTCTCGAGGGTGTCGGCAGCCCAGGCGCCGCTCTCCAGATCGAGGAACTGGATCCTGTATTGACGGCGGGAGAGATAATCTTCCGCCACCGCCAGCCAGCGGTTGTTGCGGCTCACCTCGAGCGCCCCCAGGGCATAGAACTCGTGGCCTTCGGCGCGCTGGTTGCCATCCAGCAGCAGGGCGGAGGCCCCGTCCCCTTCCACCTTGCTGCGGGAGTAGATGGCGTACTCCTTGCCCGGCTCGTAACGGGTCTGATAGCGGTAGCCGTTCTTCACATAGGGGACAGACTCGTCCTGCTGGGGAATGCGGGCCACCATCTCCTTGTAGAGCTGCTCGCGCAGCGGCTTGATCGGTGCGAGCATGGCCTCGGTGTAGGCATTCTCGGCCTTGAGATAGTCCAGCACCTCGGGCTTCTGCCGCTCGTCGTCACGCAGCCAGTAGTAGTTGTCGACGCGCGTGTCCCCGTGTTTTTTCAGGGTATGGGGGTGCTTGGCAGCCACCGGGGGGACAATGACAGGCTGGGTGGAAGTATCGCTTGTAGGCATGGCGGACTCTTCGTTGGCATGGGAACAGGGCGCAGCAAGCAGGCAAGCCAGCAGCAACCCCCGGGAAAAGGTGAACATGTCGCATCCTTTGCGCTGTCACAGGGCCGCCCCTCCCGCTGGTGCTGCACGCATCCAGACGGCACACCGGCAGGCAGTGGGAAAAGCGTCCCTGAGAAAATAAAAATTGGCGATCAATCTGCCCCTTGTCGCCCGGGGTTGCAAGGGCTCCCCGGACATTACCCCCCAAATCGACGAAAAAGGGCCGCCATCTCGCGATGGCGGCCCTCCTCCCTGACCGTGGGCGACACGGGTTCGCTCAGGTGTGCCTCACATGATGGAAGTGTGTCTGCTCACGGTCAGCATCCATCAGCCGGGGTAGCTCGACCAGACTTTGGTCGCGCCCTCGTCACTGATGCTCAGCACCTGATAGGGCTGACCCGGAATATCCATGCCCGGCGCACTCTGGGGCATCCCCGGAATGGTCAGACCGCGGATCGCCGGTTTTTCCTTGAGCAGCTTCTGCACGTCGGCAGCGGGCACATGCCCCTCCACCACATAGCCATTCACCACCCCGGTGTGGCAGGAGGCCAGCTGCGGGGTGATGCCATGCTGCTGCTTGATCGGGTCAAGCTGCTCGGTTTCCACGACCTTGACCTCAAAGCCGTTCTCTTCCATGTGCTTGATCCAGGTCTTGCAGCAACCGCAATACTGGGACTTGTAGACGGTCATCTGCCCGGTTGCCAGAGCAGAAAAACTGATGGTACCGGCCAGCACGGCCAGTAACAGGGACTTGTACATATCTCACCTCGGTTAAGAAGAAATGCCCGGAAAGGGAAACTCGACTCAGCCGTGGTGACGGGGCGGACGCTCGAGACGCTCCAGGGGCGCCTCCGGCATGAACAGAGAGGGAGAGAGGAATGTCGGCCTGTCGGGCTCAAGCCGGGCAACCGTCAGGCTGTCGCTGGTGAGCACCGTCATGGCGAGCGCCGAGGTGAAGCTGCCGCAGGGCATGGCTTTTTCCAGGGTACGCTCGCTCTGGCTGCAATGGGGCGTCAGGGTACAGAGATCGGTGGCCGCACGGCTGCCAAACGACATCAGCACCAGCACCAGACTCCACAGGGGGAGCCAGCGGCGGGCGCGAGCGAGTTGGCGACGGGTCAGGACCATGAGACGACTCAATGACGAAAGAGGGCCTATGGTAACCCTTGGCCCAGGGGGAGGGTCAACCCCTCCCCCGTCTGCATCAGGGTTGCTGACGGGTGGCCGCCAGCACGATCTCCCGCACGCAGACGTTGGCCGGCTGGTGCCAGGCGTAGAGCACGGCGTCGGCGATCACCTCGGGTGCAATGACGCCTCCCATCTGATCCTTCCAGTCGTGATAGCCCGCCTTGATGCGCTCGTCCGTGGTGTGGCTGAGCAGCTCGGTCTCCACCGCGCCCGGAGCGATGGTCACCATCCGCACGCCGACATCGGCCACCTCTTCCCGGATATTCTCGGTCAGGGCGTGAACGGCGAACTTGGTGGCGCAGTAAGCGGCATGGTTCGGGAAGGTCTTGCGACCGGCGATGGAGCTGATGTTGATGATGGTTCCGCTGCGGCGGGCCTTCATGCCGGCCAGTACCGCATGCACGCCATTCAGAACCCCCATCACGTTGATGTTGAGCATCTGCTGCCACTCGGCGGGATCCTGCACGTCGGCCTGTCCCAGCAGCATGACGCCGGCATTGTTGACCAGACATCCCACCGGGCCGAATTGCGCCTCCGCCTGCGCCACGGCGGCCTTCATGGCGGCGGTGTCGGTGACATCGACCCCGATGCAGAGGGTATCGGGCAGGTTCAGCGCCTGCATGGGCTCGACCCGGCGGGCCAGCAACAGCAGCGGATGGCCGGCGGCGGAGAAGGCGCGGGCAATGGCGGCACCGATCCCGGCGGACGCGCCGGTGATCACCACGAGGGACTTGGACATGGAGTTTTCCTTCTGATGCGTTGAAATGGGCGTCAAACAAGGGCTGGCCAGCACGGGACCCAGTCACTATAGTCGCTACATCCATCGGCGATAAATATAGTTTTCCGCTGGTTATCATCTGAATTAACTATGGTATCCCCATGCTGGACCTGAGATTGCTGCGCTTCTTCATCGCCATCTATGAAGAGAAGAACATCACGGCGGCGGCAGCCCGCTGCCACGTGAGCCAACCCTCCCTCTCCGCCGGCCTTCGCCAGCTCGAAGAGAGCCTGGGGGACAGCCTCTTCATCCGGGGCAAGAAGGGGGTGGAAGCGAAGGATCCGGCCCACTATCTCTATCCCCACGCCGTCAAGCTGGTGGAAGAGGCGCGTCGCCTGCCGACCCTGTTTCGCCAGAAGGCGACGCGTGCGAGACTCAACATGGCCATCATGCCCGACCTCAGCCGCCGTCGGCTGGCGGGATTGCTTCGGCGGGTGCAGGGGGTGCTGCCCGAGCTGGATCTCACCCTCTCCGATTACGGCACCCCGGCCGACTGCCGGCTGACCCTGGATGCCCTGCGCCGGGAGGACGAGATCTTCCTGCCGCTCTGGGAAGAGGAGTACGTGCTGTGCGTTCCCAGGGGACACCCTCTTGCGGGCAGGGCGCGTATCGAGCTGGCTGAGTTGCAACACCATGATTTCATTGAGTGCCCACCCTGCGAAGCCCATCAGCAAACCATAGGCCTGCTGGCCTGTGACCGGCTCACCCTCAATCTGGTGGCCAAGGCCGAGAGCAAGGGGCTGGTGATGGCGCTGGTGCTGGCCGGAGTGGGCATCAGCTTCCTGCCCGACGGGCTGGTGGAGGACGAAGCGGGCCTGTGCACCCTGCCCGTGAGCGGCCCCCGGATGTTCCGCCGCATCGGCCTCTGCTACCCCGCCCACCAGACCCTGAATCCGGCGCTGCGCGCACTGATCCCGGAACTGGCGGGCCAGGGAGCTTCTTGATAACGTTTCAGCTCACAGTCTGTCGCATGTGCCGGCAGCAGACCCTCTTCAGGAATCCCATGAAACGCATTCTGGTCATCTTTTCACACCCGGCGCTGCAGAGTTCCCGGGCCAACAAGCAACTGCTGCACGCCATCGAGGGGCTGGAGGGGATCACCCTGCACGATCTCTGCCAGCGCTATCCGGACATGTTCATCAACGTGAAACGGGAACAGGCCCTGCTGGCGGAGCACGACATCATCGTTTTCCAGCACCCCTTCTACTGGTACTCCTGCCCGGCCATCATGAAAGAGTGGATGGACCTGGTGCTGGAGTACGGCTATGCCTACGGCCCCGAGGCCCATGCCCTCAACGGCAAGCAGTGGCTCAGCGCCATCACCACGGGGGGCGGCCCGGAGTCCTACTGCCGCGCCGGCTACAACCAGCGCCCGCTGCTCGACTTCCTGCTCCCCTTCCAGCAGACCGCACAGCTGTGTGGCATGCGCTGGCTGCCCCCTTTCGTGCTGCACTCTTTCCACAAGCTCGAGGATCCCGAGGCGCTGCGCCGCTGCGGCCAGGACTATCGCCAACTGCTGTGCGCCCTGCGTGACGAGCAGCTGACCCCGGCCCAGCTGGCCGAGAGCCCCTATCTGCGCGATCTGCTGGGGGTACTCCCATGACACACACTCGATCCGGGCGCAGGCCCGGCCAGCCCTCACCGGCATTCATCATGTTAAGGAGGAGCCGCTGATGGGACATGGATTGCTGTTTGACGCCCTGATCTACCTCTCGGCGGCGGTGATCGCCGTCCCGCTGGCCAAGCGGTGGGGGCTGGGCTCCGTCCTTGGCTACCTGCTGGCGGGGATCATCATAGGTCCCTTCCTGCTTGGTCTGGTGGGCGAGCAGAAAGACGTGATGCACTTCGCCGAGTTCGGAGTGGTGCTGATGCTGTTTCTGGTCGGTCTGGAGCTGCGCCCGGCTCTGTTGTGGCAACTGAAAGGGCCCATCCTCGGCACCGGTGGTCTGCAGGTGCTGCTCACCAGTGTCGCCCTGACCGGGGTGGGTTATCTTTTGGGTCTGCCCTGGCAGCAGGGGCTCGCCATCGGTCTCATTCTTGCGCTCTCCTCCACCGCCATCGTGCTGCAGAGCCTGCAGGAGCGCAAACTGATGCAGAGCGAAAGCGGCCGCTCCGCTTTCGCCGTGCTGCTGTTCCAGGACATCGCCGTCATCCCCATCCTGGCGATCCTGCCGCTGCTGGCCATCGCACCGGTCGCCAGCAGCGGCAGCTCGGAGCTGGCAGGCTGGCAGCACGGCCTGCTGGTGGTGGCCGCCATCGCCGGCATCGTGCTGGGTGGTCATTACCTGATGCGGCCGGTGTTTCGCGCCATCGCCCAGTCCCACATGCGGGAGATCTTCGTCGCTGCCGCCCTGCTGCTGGTGATCGCCATCGCCGTGCTGATGGAATCCGTCGGCCTCTCCCCCGCCCTCGGCTCCTTCCTCGCCGGCGTGGTGCTGGCGGACAGCGAATACCGCCACGAGCTGGAAGCAGACATAGAGCCGTTCAAGGGGCTGCTGCTCGGCCTCTTCTTCATGTCGGTGGGTGCCGGCATCGACTTCAGCCTCTTTGCCGCCCATCCCCTGTTGATCCCGGCACTGGTGATCGGTCTGATGGTGCTCAAGTGGCTGGTGCTGATGGGGCTCGGCTTTGTCATTCGCCTCTCCCCGAACCAGCGCTGGACCTTCGCCCTGGCCCTGGCCCAGGGCGGGGAGTTCGCCTTCGTGCTGTTCTCGTTCGCCGCCCAGAACAAGGTACTGCCGGGCAGCACCATCTCACTGCTGACTCTGGTCGTCGCCCTCTCCATGGCGCTGACACCGCTGCTGCTTATCCTCAACGATCGGGTGATCCAGCCCTGGTTCGACTACCGCAACCAGAGCGACACCCCCGAACACGAACAGCCCGAGCTGGTGGAACACCCGGTCATCATCGCCGGCTTCGGTCGCTTCGGTCAGATAGTGGGGCGTCTGCTCCACGGCCATGGTATTGGCACCACCATCCTGGAGCAGGATGCCAGCCAGATAGAGATGCTGAGAAAGTACGGCTACCAGGTGTTTTATGGGGATGCCAGCCGACTCGACCTGCTGCACGCGGCCGGCGCCCACAAGGCCAAACTCCTGGTGCTCTCCCTCAATGACCCGGCCACCTCCCTCGAAGTGATCGAGATGGTGAAAAAGCACTTCCCGCACCTCAGAATACTGGCCCGTGCCCAGGACAGACCCCATGCCCACGAGATCCTGCGCCACGGGATAGACAGCGTGCACCGCGAAACCCTGGGGTCGGCCGTGGATCTTGGGGTAGAAGCACTCACCCTCTTGGGATTCAGGGCCAATCAGGCCTGGCGTGCGGGGCAGATGTTCAAGCAGTATGACAACCGGCTGCTGCGGGAACAGGTCAACTACCTGGACGACGAACACACCTATATCAACAAGAGCCTGCAATACCGCGACATCCTCTCCGACCTGCTGCAAGACGATCAGGAAGGACAGGAGCGTACCCACGCCCATCAATGGAACAGCGGTCTGCCCGACAACGACAAGGAAGCAACATGATTGCCTATTACCCCATGCTCAAACACCTTCACATGACCCTGGCCCTGGTCAGCCTGCTGCTCTTCCTCTATCGCTGGCTGCTGGCACTGGGGGGCAGTGCCCGCCTGCAGCAGAAGTGGCTGAAGATCCTGCCCCATGTCAACGACACCTTACTGTTGCTGTTCGGGGTGCTGCTGGCGGTGACCCTGCAGATGAGCCCGGGTCAGCAGCCCTGGCTGATGGCCAAGCTGATCGCGCTGGTGGTTTACATCGGCTTCGGCGTCATGGCGCTCAAGCGTCCTGCCCGCGGCCAGAAGCTGGTGGCCGGAGTGGCCGCTCTCGCAGTATTCGGCTACATGGTGGGCGCAGCCATCACCAAATCAGCCTGGTCCTGGCTGGCCTGATCCGACAGCAAAAATCCCCGTCCGGTGGAGGAGAGCCCTCTCCTCCACATCATATTCTGCGCTTACCCATCATTTCTGTTTTTTCTTCTACACCAAATCCGTAAGACAGCACTTTCATTTGGCGAATTTTCATCATTTTTTAGCCTCAATTGCTGCCAGAAAAGAGAGTGTTCTCTTTTATGATCATGTAGTTAGCTTGGTTTGTATGAAAATGGCGACAGTTGTCGCAGCAAAACTTGCGACATAGACTGTCGCAAGGCATGGCTAGGATACACTCAACGCTAAACCAGTGAAGGCATGCACCATGAGTAAGAAGCTGTTACGACAACTGACCTTGGCGCGTTGCATCCCGCACCGCCCTTACAAGCTGACCGCCAGCCAACTCCAGGTAAAACTGGAAGAGGAAGGCATTCACGTCAGTCTCCGTACCGTGCAACGGGACCTGGAAGAGATGTCCGGCATGGGACTGTTCGACCTCACCTCCGATGAGCGCAGCAAGCCTCATGGCTGGTGCTTCGAGCGCCATGGTCTCAATGACTTTGCCAACATCATGCCGCTCTCGCTGGCAGTGGCCCTGAAAACCTGGAGCGACCAGGCGAGCCAACTGTTGCCGGCAAGCGTGCTGACCGAATTGAACCCGCTGATCGACAAGGCTGGTCAGGTGATCCGCGACAGCCAGAGCGAACTGGCCGAGCGCTGGCTGGAGAGCGTGCACCAGTCACCTCGCCCCTTCGCCGGCAATCCGGAGATCCGCCGCAGCACCCTGATCCGCGACGCCCTCTGGCGTGGCCGCAAGTTCAGCGCCGAGATCCAGCGTGTCATCAAGGAGCGTACTGTCTGGCTCTGCTATGACCGCATCAATCCCCTCGGCATCCTGAACCAGCCCGATGGCCCCATCCTGCTCTGTACCCTCTCCGAGCTGGATCCCAAGGTCTACGGCATTCCGTTCGATCACATCAAGAACGTGGAGTTGACCAACTTCAGCGCGACCCAGCCGAAGGACTTCAATATCCAGAAGCTAATCCGCGACCAGGGTTATCAGGACGTCAGCGGTCCGATCCGCTTCGTCGGGCGCATCGATGCCAACTGCCCGACACTGATCGATGGACAAATCCCGGGACATAACCCGCGTATGACCCGTTACGACAAGCGCAGCGTGGTGGTGGAGACCGAAGTGCAGGATACGCCCGAGTTCCGCTCCTGGCTGAACAACATGAGCGGCAACCTGGAGGTGCTTGCACCCGAATCACTGCGCAAGGCCTACCCGACTCCTGGGACAAGGGTCAGCTAAAGAAACCAGCAGACAATACAAAGCCGAGATTTATCTCGGCTTTTGTCTACTTTTAAAGCATAAGTATTCAATTAATTTTGAACTCTTACACCCCTGATTGAAGCGGCTGTACCATCGTTTTCCTACCGATTTCTGCTTGTAAGAGATCTGCCATTCCCCCTGTAAGACCCCTCAGTGTTGAACCGTACGTGAAGCCATCCCGCACTGGGTATGCTTTCCATGGAAACTATCTAAGCAACTGATAAACTTAGATAATATTCCACACAAGCCCATTTCTGCACCGCATGTCACGGAACCCAAGCCGAATGCACACCTTGTTCGAGCCCGTAATTGCCTTAGTATGGGTCTCACAAGGACGAGCTGATTCGGCAGGATGCAGAAACAGCGCATAAACAAGGAATAGCCTGCAGGATGTGGGCAAGGAACACCTCGGGATGGGGTTGATAGCCAGGATGGTTATCACAAGGATCGACAGGACAACCGCAGGATGCGGTAGTTGGATACCTCGGGATAAGGTTGAGTGGCACGGATTGTCGCTCATCAAGGATGAAAGGACACCGCAAGACGCGGTCAGGAACAGCTTCAAGATGAAGCGTGATAGCCAGGATGGTTATCAGTCAGGATGACGCAGGAACACCACGGGATGTGGTAATGGACACCTCTAGGAAGGAGAGGGTGAAGCAATCAGGACAGATTGCCAGGCTAGGAAGGCCACAGGACACCCCAACGGATTGGGAAGGGGAATTTCCAAAGGAAAGGATAGCGTCAAGGATTGCAGGGAGCATGGCAGTTCAGGGAATGGACGAAATGACTTGAGGGGACAGCGTCTGCTGTCCCCTTTTCTTTTGTGCGGCCACACATCAGAGAATGGAATCAGCCTGAGCGATCCTGCCCACATCACGCCATCTGCATCACTGATAACCTGTTTGTATACCCACCAGAGGCAGCCACAGTAGCGCTCCTTGCCTTTCCTCCGCCCTCCCTCGTCTATGCTCAGCGACATCCACTAGGCCCTCAGAACGCAGCAGATCAGCCGCAACCAACCAGCCAGGATATTTCCCGGCGACTAACTCCAGGTAACGATGGCCACTGACTTCTGCTCAGCCAGGCAGATTGTTGAGTCATCCCTGAACTGTCTATGTGTGTGACCACGAATGAAGCATGAATGCCATTCTATAGGGCGGAGATTGCCGTAGGGATGGGTGATAACCCAACCAAGCTACCTGCTACTGAGGATGAGAGACTGGGTAAATGTCAGATAGCAAAAAGGCCTTCCCGATAGGGAAGGCCTTTCAATTTAGTGGCGGAGCGGACGGGACTCGAACCCGCGACCCCCG
>NZ_JAPDBP010000035.1:0-21755 GCF_027705305.1 Aeromonas sp. QDB17 | reverse complement strand
CCCCTATTACAGGCGGCAGCTCGACCAGGTGGCCAACTCACCAGGCACCGGCAGCAGCTCAACCAGGTGATCGCCTCGATGCGGTGAGACAAGTCCCTCCCCTATTACAGGCGGCAGCTCGACCAGGTGGCCAACGCACCAGGCACCGGCAGCAGCTCAACCAGGTGATCGCCTCGATGCGGTGAGACAAGTCCCTCCCCTATTACAGGCGGCAGCTCGACCAGGTGGCCAACTCACCAGGCACCGGCAGCAGCTCAACCAGGTGATCGCCTCGATGCGGTGAGACAAGTCCCTCCCCTATTACAGGCGGCAGCTCGACCAGGTGGCCAACGCACCAGGCACCGGCAGCAGCTCAACCAGGTGATCGCCTCGATGCGGTGAGACAAGTCCCTCCCCTATTACAGGCGGCAGCTCGACCAGGTGGCCAACTCACCAGGCACCGGCAGCAGCTCAACCAGGTGATCGCCTCAATGTTGTGAGACAAGTCCCTCCCCTATTACAGGGCGGGCCTGATCTATTGTTGAAGTTTACCAACTAGGTTACACTTCAAAACACATCATTCTGATGAGGGCTTATTACATGAACCAATCACGACCGGCCACACCTGGCCAGATACTTGAAAGGGAATTCTTGGCCCCGTACGGAATCACTCAAACAGACTTGGCCACCCATACCGGATGGACAAGAAAGCACGTTAATCAGCTATGTCGCGGGCGAGTGCCTGTTACAGTCGATAGCGCGTTTATCCTGGCAGCAGCTACACGAACAGAGCCGGAATACTGGCTAGGGCTGCAAAGTGCCGTGGATCTATGGGACGCAGAGAATGACGAGGCGTTGCGTAGTCGTCTAGGACAGGTGAGGCCGTTAGCGGCATAGAAAGGGAAAACCCCGGAAACCAACTTGGCGGGCGGTTTACCGGGGTCTAAATTTGGTGGCACTTTCGGTGAGCTTGGCGGCAACCGAGGTGCCGGAGCCTGGATAAGGCTAAGGGTTGCACCTCCTATTATAGCGGGAGTGTACCCCTTGGCAAGTTAGGGGTGCATCAATAATGGCGCAAGCTCAGTTGTCCTTGTTCGGTCAGAACGAGGCAGAAACATATCACGACACAAGCGCAAGGGGCTTTTTCTCGCTCCTGGTGCAATGGCCAACCGGCAAACGTCAATCCTCTTTCCCTCTTGAGCAGATGCCAACAGTCCTTAATGCTGTTGATCATCGTCTTGATACCTGGCTATCACAGGCCGAGTTTATGCGGCCAAACAGGCGAGTCGTGAACCTCCTTCGGATTGGTTTGTTATTCGCTGATCTCGATACCTACAAGATGCCCTGGGCTCAAGGTCGCAAGCCTGAAGAACTGGCGGCGGCCATCACGTACTTTTGCCAGTCTGAAGGCATACCGCAGCCATCCATCATGGTCTATTCAGGGCGTGGCATTCAGGCTAAATGGCTACTGGAAAGGCCAGTACCTCGCCAAGCCCTGCCCCGCTGGAATGCTTGCCAAACCCATCTAATCAACAAGCTGGCCGAGCTGGGCGCTGATCCAGGGGCAAAGGATGCAAGCCGAGTGCTTCGCCTGGTCAATACCGTGAATTCAAAGAGCGGGGCCGTGTGCCGTGTGGTTCACGTACTGGAAGAAGGGGGCTTACCCATTCGCTACAACTTCGAGTATCTGGCTGAAATGCTGTTGCCGGTGGCTCGCTGGGACATCGAGAAGCAAAAGGCGGAACGGCAGCAAGCCAGGCTGACGGTCGTTAATGGTGGCAAGGTCGGGAACCTGCGCACCTTCAGCGGTCGTCAACTGGCCTGGGACAGACTGGAAGACCTACGCAAGTTGGGCCAGCTCAGAGGCGGAATCAACGAAGGCGAGCGAATGAGGCATCTTTTCTGGCGTCTTAACTTTCTCCTTCTCTCTGGGGCGACAAACAGCGCCCAGATGTACCATGAGGCCGCCGCTCTTTCCTCCGAGCTGGATACTCGTTGGTCTTACCGCTCCAAAGAGCTTATGACGCTCTACAGCAAGGCGAAATCCTATGAGGCTGGGGAACGTGTCGAGTTCGGCGGAAAGTCGTTTGCACCGCTATACACGCCCAAAAACGACACGCTGATCAACCTATTCCAGATCTCACAGCAAGAACAAGAGCAACTGAAGACGATTATCAGCACTGACGAGGCTCAGAAGCGCCGCAGAGAGCGCGATAGACTGCGTGATGAAGAACGTCGCCGCGCCGCTGGCCAGCTTGAGCGTGAAGCCTATGAAGCCAACTCATTGAGCAGGCAAAAGCCCTGGGAGGCAATGGGCATGAGCCGGGCTAAATGGTATCGCCTGGGCAAGCCTTCACCTCAACAAAACAGTGAGACAAGTCCCTCCCCTATTACTAATGGCGAAGCCTCAGCCCCAGCGCTACAGGCGGCTAGGTGTAAAGCCGTTTAGATGGCTATTTCAAAGTGAGTGAGATTTTGTAACTGATGGCAGCCCTAGAGGCTGCTTTCTTTTGAGGGGTTAGCAGGCGTATAGCCATGCTGGATCTCAGTCTATCACTACCCGCTTAATCTTCCACCTTTAGATCAACTTGCCAGGCACCGGCAGCAGTTCGACCAGGTAGCCAAGTTCAGATCTGGACGCCAGAAGGAAATCAACCAGGTGGCCAACTCACCAGGCACCGGCAGCAGCTCGACCAGGTGGCCAAGTTCAGATCTGGACGCCAGAAGGAAATCAACCAGGTGGCCAACTCACCAGGCACCGGCAGCAGCTCGACCAGGTGGCCAAGTTCAGATCTGGACGCCAGAAGGAAATCAACCAGGTGGCCAACTCACCAGGCACCGGCAGCAGCTCGACCAGGTGGCCCATTTCGTACGTACGAAATCAGGCGACGCTATGCGAAATCTTGGCAGCAATCCCCCGTGACTACGTGATTTTTTTAACGTAGAGCGCGCTTTTTATTGCCAAGGTAGGCCATTTTGGCCTATAATCTTAATCAAGAAGACCGGGCACCCGCCACGGTCAATACCGGAGAACTCCGATGATCCACACAGCTAACCGCACCTTTCACCAACTCTATCGAGAATGGATACGCGAACGCCGCGAGCATATGCACAACGTTTTGACCTGGGAGCGTGATCGTTACGGTGCTCGTCTCGTCGGTCTGTTTTATCGTTACTGCAAGGTGGCCAACCCCTTTCCCCGTTGCACTCTGAATACTCGGATCAACTACCGCGCCCATGCGGTGAATCTGCCAGATTGGCCAGCCCGCAGCCTGGAGCTGAATAAAATGTGGCTCAGTTGGAGCGAAAAAAAGTAGGCCGATTTGGCCTATTTTTTATTGTACCCGCTTGACACAATAGGCCAAAATGGCCTATTATTTATCTCAGAAGGCCGGGCACCCGCCACGGTCAATACCGGAGAACTCCGATGATGCAAACAGAACTTAATCCCCTGATCTGCTCCCTGGTCGCCACCCCTCGCCGTATGGCTGCAATGCCTCGCCATGTAGGCCGCTTCTATGTGGTGTTCGAGTCGATGCTTTACCAGCAAATGAAAGGGCTCTGCCGCGAGTATCGCGGGGCTTATTGGCTTATGTGGGAGCTGTCGAACGGCGGCTTTTATATGGCTCCAGGGCGTCGTGATGAAATGCTGAACATCGAGGCTATGAACTACTTTAGTGGCCAAATGAGCGCCGATGCTGCCGGGATTACCGCTTGCCTCTACCTCTATAGCCATCTGTCATTTCACACGGAAGGCGCTGACCAGGAGCGGTTTTCAAGGCTGTATCACAGCTTGCGGGATTGGGCTTGTGAGCATGACGAAAAAGAGGCCATCTTGGCCGCAATAGACTAGCAACAGAAAGCCCCGGTGATGGCCGGGGCTCTTAAAGGAGGTGCATAGGTAGAAAAAGAAATGGTGCCCCTGGTATGGCTGCAACCAATCACAGGGGCTTTCACCGGTCAATTTGAGGATAAACGCGATGAATACGGATATTGTATCACTTGCAAAACACATTGGCGACGCTCTGACGGCCCGCCGCCCCGTTCATATGCCACGCATGAAGATGCGGGAGCTTGGCTTGCTCTTGGTTGAACTGAAGGCGTATCGGGAGGCCGCCGCGACCGTTTCCCATTGATGAAAAAGCCCCGGCATTGTCCGGGGCTATTTGAGGATTTATTGCATGATTAGACCTGAAACGCTTAGGCCGTTTGCTGAAGATTGGCAGGCTCCAACAGTCGATGAAATCAAAGAGGTGTTGGAGCTGATTAGGCAACGAAAAGGGCTTAGTAAGCCGCTCAGTGGTGTTGATGTTGCTGATCTAGTTGGTTTGCCTGGTGAGAGGGGCAGCGGAAAGGGAACCCGAACCTTCAGACGTTGGGTGAGCAAAACCAACCCTAGCCCTATTGCTTATGGTGCTTGGTCTATCTTGGCCCACCTGGCAGGTTTCGGGGCTATATGGGACGCTGACCGGGATTGAAACCATGACCGAACATAAGGCCGAACGTGCTCCCTGGGGAGACTTCCCGGCAGTAGTGAGGAACGGCGATCTAAAGGATCTCTCTAAAGAACCTGAATACGAAGCCGCCAAACATGGCGACCCTGCCGCCGCCTTGGCCATTGCCAGGCGTTTGATGAAACCGGAGACGGTCGATTCAGTGAAGGCCATGATAGGCGACCAGAAACCCAAGGTTGTGCCTGTCCTGGCTGTTGAGTCAGGGGGAAACAACAAGATCCCGTTAATGGCCGCGCATGTGCTCGCTGACCGTCTAGGGCTTGAGGTTGAATACAGCATTGTCCAAGCGGAAAAGGTCGGTCGTACAAACTCAAATGCTGATCATCGGCTGGCCATTAACCCGGCTTTTGTCGGGGAGGTCGAGCGTGACCAGCCTTATCTGATTGTCGATGATACGCTGGCGATGGGCGGCACCCTGGCCAGCTTGAGGGGCTACATTGAGAACAGAGGCGGCAAGGTCTTAGGGGCCGCTGTAATGACCGCTCACCCCGGATCGGTTGATATGCCTGTTAAGCCTCAAATGTTGGCAGCAATTGAGCAGAAGCACGGCAAGGCAATGGATGAATATTGGAGGTCTACATTTGGCTATGGAATCGAACAACTCACCCAAGGCGAAGCCGGACACCTCAGAAAAGCATTATCAGTTGACGCCATCAGAGATCGAATCACTGCGGCAAGAGATGCGGCAGGCTGGGGAATGGGCAAAAGCGGAGCTGAAGCGCCTGAACGCCCAGGAAAGCAAGAGTTAACGCCAGAACAGGCGAAGGCCGAAGACTTCAGGCAGCTATCAAACCAAGAGCTTCTGAAGAAGTATCCCGGCGATAAGGCGATCCAGGATGCCGCAAGCGTGTACGCTGTCGCGGATAAGTTCGCCCAGGTAAAAATTCAAGACGATGCAGAACGGGGGCGATTCGTTGACTCAGTAAGGGCGCGACTCGCTGATAACCTGGCCCTCGGGAAGGATAACCCAACCCCGAAGATTGCCGAGGCTGTAGAGCCCAAGCCCCGGAACCATGAAGACGATCTAGAGCGGTGAAGCCGCTACCCTGTCACCGACCCCGGCCATTGCGCCGGGTTTTTTTTGTTCGTTTTTCACTCCGTTGTATTGTATGTATTGTATGTATTGTATTAAAATACAATACATACAATACAGGGAGCCGAAGCCATGACCATGATTAAGCCTGAAATGAAAGAAAAGATCGTCCGAGCTGCTGAATCACTTCGATCTGAAGGGGTAGCAAAGCCAACAAATGAGCAGGTGCGCGAGCGCATGGGCGGCGGCTCTTTGTCTCATATCTCGCCGGTTATGCGTGAGTGGCGGGCCTCTCAAGAGCAATCGGACATTGTTGTAATTGAGCTGCCGGGGGAGCTGAAAGCCGGGTTTGATCGTGTGGCTGCCGAGTTGTGGCAGGTGGCTAGTAAATTGGCTGCTGCTGATATTGAAGCGGTTAAAGCTCATGCCGCCGAGCATGTGGCTATGGCAGATCAGGAGCGTGATGAAGCCCTGGACGAAGTGGCCCGCCTGGAAAGTGAACTAGATCGCTGTCGTGTTGCTGTGAGCGAAAAGGAGGCCGAGACTCGGGCCGCCCTCTCTGAAAAGATCACTATCGAGCAGAAGGCAATCGGCTTGGCTTCAGAGGTTGAGCGGCTGACTCAGGAACTCGCCGTTTGTCGCCAGTCTATCGAGTCGTTTACCTCTGATAATGCCACGCTCACCGCGAACCTGAAGGCGGCCAACCAGGAGATCGACAAGCTGGCCAAAGCCAACCAGGACAACCAGGGCAGCATCGAGGCGCTGAAGGAAGAACGGGCCACGCTCACCGCGAACCTGAAGGCAGCCAACCAGGAGATCGACAAGCTGGCCAAGGCCAACCAGGACAACCAGGGCAGCATCGAGGCGCTGAAGGAAGAACGGGCCACGCTCACCGCGAACCTGAAGGCGGCCAACCAGGAGATCGACAAGCTGGCCAAGGCCAACCAGGACAATCAGGGCAGCATCGAGGCGCTGAAGGAAGAACGGGCCACGCTCACCGCAAGCCTGAAGGCAGCCAACCAGGAGATCGGCAAGCTGGCCAAGGCCAACCAGGACAACCAGGGCAGCATCGAGGCGCTGAAGGAAGAACGGGCCACGCTCACCGCAAGCCTGAAGGCAGCCAACCAGGAGATCGACAAGTTGACTAAGCCAACAGCGAAACGCCAACAGAAAAAAGACGCAGCCGACACCAAAGAGTAACCCCTATCTATTGACGTAAACAGATAAAGTGTTATCTTTAAACGGCGGCCAAAATGGCCGCCTGTGATAGGGTGAAGGTCATGGCGCTGACCAACGAGGAATTTGAATCAGCACTAAAACACCTTCCCCGCCGCTTGGCTGCCAAGAATGTTGAGATCGCCAGGGCAATCCTGGTGCAGGGGCGGCGGCAGGTTGATTTAGTGAAAGAGTCCGGCCTAAGCCGTTCGGCGGTAGCGGCTTTGGTTAGGAAGGTGCGCCAAGCGCACGAAAAGCACGGCACCCCTCCGGCGGGCTGGGTACGTGTTTCGGTATGTGTGCCGGTCGATATGGCCCCAATAGTTAAGGCCATCGAGGATGAGGCATATAAACAGGCTAATAAACCAAAGGGTTGAGCATATGAAAATTGTTACTGTATCGAATCAAAAAGGTGGCGTTGGCAAGTCCACTACAGCGGTTCATCTGGCTATGGCGTTGCGCGAAAAGGGTATGCGTGTCGTCTTTGTTGACCTTGATCCGCAAGCGAACGCGACGAAGACCCTTACCGTATCCGGGAGCCCTGTAGCATTGGCCGCTAGTGCTCTTTTTGGCGTCGAGCCTTTCAGTCTGGCGGCGGGAGACGCTATTACCCTAATCGAGGCCGATCCCCTGATGGCTGATATGGAACGGGCTGATCCTGCCGTCCTAGCCAACTTTAAAAAGCAGGTGGCCACGCTGGCCAGCGAGTTTGATTTTTGCATCATCGACACCCCGCCGACTTTGGGCCTTCGCATGACTGCCGCCCTGATTGTGGCCAACTACGTGCTTTCCCCTATCGAGCTGGAAGAATACTCAATCGACGGGATCGAGAAGATGCTAAAAACCGTCTTCGGGGTAAAGAACAAGTGGAACCCGGATCTTAATTTCCTGGGTATGCTCCCCAACCGCTTCAATCCGCGCAGCGAAGCCCAACGGGAAACGCTCAAGCAACTGTTGAGCAAATATGCTCACCTGCTGATTGCCGCCAAGATTGGCATCCGTTCATCTATTCCCGAGGCGCTTTCTGAAGGTAAGCCGGTCTGGCATCTGAAGAAAACCGCAGCACGGGAGGCAGCTAAAGAGTTCCAGGAAGCCTTTAGCATTATCTTTGAAAAAATGGGGGTGGCTGAATGAGTGGTAAAGGGGCAGACCTCAGCGGGCTGGATTCGTTCAACCTGTCCGACCTGATGGGCGGGCCTGGTGCCGCGCCAGTAGAGGCGGCGGAACCAGAGAATAACAACCTGCTGATTCGTGAAGTACCGATCAGCAAAATCCATCCAGACCCTAACAACAGTCGCCAGCGAGTAGACCCGGCAAAAATCACCGAACTGGCTGACTCTATGAAGGCGGTCAGTAAGGTAACAGGCAAACAACGGGGGGTGAAAAACCCCCTTAGCCTGAAGCCTCACCCGGAGCTTGAAGGCGAGTTTATGATTAACGCCGGTTATCGGCGTTACCTGGCCGCACAGGAAGCGGGCCTTGATACCGTCCCGGCGTTTATCGACTCTGACGCCGACGAGTACGATAACGCCGTCGATAACATTCAACGGGAGGGGCTGACGGCCCTCGAAATGGCCCACTTCATCCAGCGTCAAATCGACAACGGAGACAAGAAATCAGAGATTGCCGGAAAGCTGGGTAAGCCCGCTTCGTTCGTGTCTGACCATATCAGCTTTTTCGAGTTGCCGGATTGCATTCGTGAGCTGTACGACTCGGGCCGATGCGTGTCCGTTCAAGCCTTGGCTATCCTGCATCGTTCATTCAAGAACTACCCCGACGAGGTGGAAACCTATTGCATCGAAAGCATGGTTGCCGAGGATGGGGACGAACTGACAACGGCAGACGTTCGCCGCTTCTGTAATGACCTGAAGAACCCGAGCACGGAGCCGGACAGTGACGACCAGGGCGGCGCAGGCTTGCCAGGTGCAGACGGCGACAAAGAGCCGGACAGTGACGACCAGGGCGGCGCAGGCTGGCCAGGTGCAGGCGGCGACAAAGAGCCGGACAGTGACGACCAGGGCGGCGCAGGCTGGCCAGGTGCAGGCGGCGACAAAGAGCCGGACAGTGACGACCAGGGCGGCGCAGGCTGGCCAGGTGCAGGCGGCGACAAGGAGCCGGACAGTGACGACCAAGGCGGCACAGGCTGGCCAGGTGAAGGCGATAAGGACAAGCAACAGCCGTTGACCATCGACGGTGCCCCGATTGGCGGGGGCGGGCCGGATGCGGCGGCTAATGCCCTGCTGAACGCTGACGAGCAACAAGGCAAAATCAAGAAGCCGATCATTCAGGTGCGCTATGACGAGCGACCGGCTCGCCTGTTGTCCAGTCGCCGCGCTGCATATGGTTTGGGCTGGCTGAAGTACGACGACGACGGGGAAGAAATCGAAGTTGATCTGAACCAAGTTCAGCTTGTTGCTGTTATCGAGGGCTGACCATGACGGCAAAAGCGAAAACCTACTTTGCCGCTGCTGTTGCCGTTGGAGTGCTGTTGTTGTTCGCGGCCTATCCATTGCTGAAGGACAGTCAAACCCTGTTGGCCTGGCTGGCCATTATTGCAACGGTGGCCGTGCTTGTGCTGGCGGTGCCGTCGAGAATAGGCCGCAGCTTTTACCAGGCGACGTTAGCCGCCTGGCGCAAGCTGGCAAATGGCGGGAACAACTGAAGTCACAGAACGAACAAGGGGGCCAAAATCGGCCCCCTTACTTTTGGCGTTTAATCTAGCCCTTGGGGCGTGGTGAACTAGCGAAGTCTGTTCACCACGAACCGAGGGCCGACAAGCGAAGCGCGTCAGTTAGCGGCCTCAAAAGCCGTGTCACAGTCTCCGCATAGGACGTTTAGGCCAGGCTTGCCCCAAATGTTCGCCTGGCAGAGCGGGCAAGTATATTTTTCCCGATTCGACTTATTCGGGCGCTCCCCTGGCTCAAATGTGATTTCTCCATCCTCAACAGAGATCCCAGCCAGCCCCATGATAGAAAGATCCCCGGCCATTTCATCGGTGGTGCCGTTGGCGATTGCTGCCATCAGCTTTTCACGACTGGGGAAGCGATCCATCCAACTGATCCGATAGTCATCCGTCATCAGGCTTTCATATGCTTCCAAGAAGCGCCCGCCCTCAATGGCATAATCCGCCATCTTGTCGCCGGTTCGTGCTCCACCAGGTGCGCCGGTGCTGCTTGGCATTAGTCCGATAGCTTCCATGAAGTCGGCCCATTCCTTGTTGTGATAGCCACGCCGCCCAGGCTTGCCGAAATGGTGCTGCCATAGGTGGCACATTTCGTGGCAAAGCGTTTGCATAATTTCTTCGGGGGGGCATACGGCGAAGTAAGCCGGATTCATGGCGATTTCGTCCGTCCGGGTTCCTTGGGAGTTAACGAACCTCTCCGGGCTGAAATAGCCATAGGTTTGTTTTTCTCGTTGGAGGGTGATCAGGCAATCGGGCAGGACACCATCAAACAGCTCGTTGTTAAAGTGATCATATGCCCGCTGTAGTTCGTCGTAAGCCTGCAATGTTGGTTTCATCTAGTGCCCTGCTCCGTGTATTGGATTGCACAATCTATAACCATTATGCGGCAGCCTTTTGGATTGCACAATCCAAAGTTAGGGGAAGCCGACGAGCCAGGGAGCCCCGCGACCTGGTGAGCCTGGCCGAAGGCCAAAAGCCACTGCAAAACCGAAAAATTTCGTACGTACGAAAAAACATGGGGGGGTTAGAACTAGGGCAGTGAACACCAGGCCCTCCTTCAGGAACTCGATGCGCACGCCGCGCTGAGTCAGCTTCTGTACCAAGCGACGCAGGTCATCGAGGTTGCGGGCCAGCCGATCCATGCTGTGCACCACCACTGTATCGCCTTCGCGGACGAAGCTCAGCAGCGCTTCGAGCTGGGGGCGCTGGGTGTCCTTGCCCGATGCCTTGTCGGTGAACACCTTGCTCACCTGGGTTTGTTCCAGCTGGCGTTCCGGGTTCTGGTCAAAGCTGCTGACCCGGACGTAGCCGATGCGGTGCCCCTGCACGATGTCTCCTTGGTTGAAGGCGGCTTAAGTGCACTTTCTGTTCCGTTGTGCCTCAAAGCCCATTTCTGTCAGGCTGAAATCTATAACCTTCGCGGGCATGTGTCAAAAAATGGGAAAGCAGACTCTATTCTGACGAAGCGGCGCGGCCCTGCCTGACATCAAGTTAGGGTATAGCCTAGATTGACATGCGCGATGCAACCCTTAACTTGCTTGCACCTATCGTTTCCATGCTAGCTTTATCGTAACGCTAAGGAAGCTCTGAAAAAGCCCATGTTTCGCGAAATCACCGCTCTGTAACCCGCATGGTTGCTGGGATGCATTTCTCGAGCGGGGGCTTTTTCAGACCTTCCTTAGCTTAGCGTACGATTTTTTCCGAATTCTGCGGTTCCCCCTACAACGGGTACACAGCGGTCGATGCCGAGCACCAGATCATCGTGGCGGCGGAGTTGACCAACTGCGCCGCGGACAGTCAGGCGCTGCTGGGCATGCTGGCAGCAGTTCAGGCCAACACCGGAGAAATGCCGGCCCAGACGCTGGCGGATGCGGGATTCCGTAGTGAGGCTGTTCTGGCAAAGGTCGCCGATCACCACGGCGATGTCATCGTTGCCCTCGGCCGCGAGGGACGTGAAGATGCCAAGGTCAATGCCAAGACCCATCCGCATACGGCGGCGATTGCGGCGAAATTGAAAACGGAGCAAGGCGATGCAGCTTACCGCCGGCGCAAGTCGATCGTGGAGGCTCCGAATGGTTGGATCAAGGCGGTGATGGGATTGCGTCAGTTCAGCATGAGGGGCCTGGACAAGGTGCAAGCCGAGTGGAAGCTCGTCTGCATGGCGCTAAATCTGAGGCGAATGGCGTATCTGTGAGGGCGAAGGTTAAATGGGGCGGCTCAAATGCACCCCAGTCGTCATAACACGCCGCGCGCCGCAAGATTGGTATCCTTGGCGCCGACGCCTTGCCAATTGCAGAGAGCGCCGCCGCCATCGTCAGTGCTCTACAGAAAACCGGTCACACGGCTCTGCCGCGCAGACTCCTAGCCTAAATGTGACAGTGGTTGGTAATCCATGCCGCCCGCAAGGGCGGCGGTGGTGGGCCAATAGATGATTTTCAGAGCCTTACTGCCCGTTGACGCCCAATCCCTCGAGCGCGAGTCTAGCCGCAGCGGCGATGACGGCCTCGCTGTGCTTGTCATCCTTGTTAGGCGCCCGGGTGTAGACGGCCAACACAATAGGTGCGCGCCCAGTGGGCCAGACGACGGCATAGTCATTTGCCGTGCCATACACTCCGCAGGTTCCGGTTTTGTCTCCGACTGCCCAGTCTGCCGGCACCGCCGCGCGGATGCGGTGGTTGCCGGTCGTGTTTCCCTTTAGCCAATCAACAAACTGCTGCCGCTGCGGCGCAGCCAGTGCAGAGCCCAGTGTCAGTTTTTGTAAGCTTTCCGTCACGGCGCGCGGCGATGAGGTATCGCGCGCATCGCCTGGGATGGCGGAGTTCAGCTCCAGCTCCCAGCGGTCCAGACGGAACGTGGTATCGCCGATAGAGCGCATGAAGGCCGTCAGCCCGGCCGGGCCGCCCAACTCCTTCAGCAACAAATTGGCGGCGGCGTTATCACTGTATTGCACGGCGGCCGCGGACAGCTCCGCCACCGTCATGCCTGTTGTCAGATATTTTTCCGAGATGGGTGACCACGGAACCAGCGCATTTTTGCCGTAACGGATGGGTGTGTCCAGCAAGCCGGCCTGCTGCTGGCTGCGAGCCAGCACAGCGGCAGCAAGAAAGCCCTTGAATGAGCTGCACAGTGGGAAGCGCTCCTCAGCGCGGTAACTTACAGTTGCGCCTGAGCCGGTATCCATCGCGTACACACCGATGGAGCCGCCAAAGTCCTGTTCGAGTTTAGCGAATGGTTCCGCGACGAGGTTGGTCAGCGCGGTGGCAGAAAAGCCAGCCAGCGGCCATGAGAGACAAGACAGCAGAACTAGACGGCGATACAGTGACATCAACGATATTCCTTGTTTGAAGGTGGAGCTAGGTGTAGCGGCCGGATGTAATCAGGCCGCTACAGCTGGGATTAGGGGTCTGACGCTCAGTGGAACGAAAACTCACGTTAAGGGATTTTGGTCATGAGATTATCAAAAAGGATCTTCACCTAGATCCTTTTAAATTAAAAATGAAGTTTTAAATCAATCTAAAGTATATATGAGTAAACTTGGTCTGACAGTTACCAATGCTTAATCAGTGAGGCACCTATCTCAGCGATCTGTCTATTTCGTTCATCCATAGTTGCCTGACTCCCCGTCGTGTAGATAACTACGATACGGGAGGGCTTACCATCTGGCCCCAGTGCTGCAATGATACCGCGAGACCCACGCTCACCGGCTCCAGATTTATCAGCAATAAACCAGCCAGCCGGAAGGGCCGAGCGCAGAAGTGGTCCTGTAACTTTATCCGCCTCCATCCAGTCTATTAATTGTTGCCGGGAAGCTAGAGTAAGTAGTTCGCCAGTTAATAGTTTGCGCAACGTTGTTGCCATTGCTGCAGGCATCGTGGTGTCACGCTCGTCGTTTGGTATGGCTTCATTCAGCTCCGGTTCCCAACGATCAAGGCGAGTTACATGATCCCCCATGTTGTGCAAAAAAGCGGTTAGCTCCTTCGGTCCTCCGATCGTTGTCAGAAGTAAGTTGGCCGCAGTGTTATCACTCATGGTTATGGCAGCACTGCATAATTCTCTTACTGTCATGCCATCCGTAAGATGCTTTTCTGTGACTGGTGAGTACTCAACCAAGTCATTTTTCAATATTATTGAAGCATTTATCAGGGTTATTGTCTCATGAGCGGATACATATTTGAATGTATTTAGAAAAATAAACAAATAGGGGTTCCGCGCACATTTCCCCGAAAAGTGCCACCTGACGTCTAAGAAACCATTATTATCATGACATTAACCTATATGTCAAGACCCGGCTGGTTATACACGCGTTTCCTGAACAATTCAGGGCGTTTTTCATGCCATTCCTTGAGCGCCTGAACGGGTGTTTTGTGTTGGAGCGCGCGTTGCGGAATGCTGTGGTTGTAGATCTTGACGTAATTGCGCAGCGTCGATTCCAGTTCGGCAGCTGAACCAAAACGGGTCTGGTTGACGATGTCGCTGATACGACCGTTGAAGCGCTCCACCATGCCGTTGGTCTGCGGATGACGAGGCGGGATGAGCCGGTGCTCGATGCCGAGCTGCTTGCACAGGCGGTCGAACACGTGTGTGCCGCTGGGTTCCTTCTTCTTGCCGCCAGCCGTGAAGCGGTCGGTGAACTGGCTGCCGTTGTCGGTCAGAAGCTTGACGATCTTGACGGGACAGGCTTGCTGGACTTTGTTGAGGAAGTCGCCACTGCTGCCATCGGTCTGGTCGGCATAGAGCTCGATGAAGACCCAGCGCGTAGCACGGTCGATGGCAACGAAGAGATAGCGCCTTGCCGTCTCGTCGGGCATCTGCGGCAGGTACTTGATGTCGATGTGCACAAAGCCCGGCTCGTAGTCCTTGAAGGTCTTTTTCGTGGCGGGCGCAGTGCCTTCCTGCTCGACCAGGTTACGTAGATGGGGATGTAAGCCGGAACCCCAGAAATTTCCGTCACCCTAGTTGGGTGGGCTCAACACTCGTGTCACCAGCTACCTTCTGGAGAATCGAGCTCGGCCATCCCTCCCTGGACGGGCATCGCTCGACGATGTTCAACGGCTCCCTCACGGGGCCGTCGTTTTGTGGGGGCTATTCCATCCACAAGTCGTCGAGGTTCTTGAAGTTCCAGAGCGTCGGGTCTTCGGGGCCAGTGATACTGTCCTTGCAACTCGTGGCCGCCAGGTCGATGGTCTGCATCGGGATCGGCTCTCTCGAGCGTAGCGAGAAGAACACGCGAACCTTGGGAGTCAGCAGTGATTCCATTCCCGGCTCAACGACAACGGCCAGACGCTGAGAGGACAGGCGAACCAAGGAGCCGACGGGGTAGATGCCCACGGCCTTGACGAAGGCGTGGAAGATGCGTTTGTCGAAATGGCCCTCCCACTTGGCCATCTGCCGCATCGCCGCGGACGGGTCCCACGGCTTTTTGTAGGCTCGCTCCGACGTCACGGCATCATAGACGTCGCAGATTGCGCCCATGCGGGCCAGGAGTGAAATGGCGTCACCGGCCAAGCGATCCGGGTAGCCGGTTCCGTCGATCTTCTCGTGATGGTGCAGGGCAATGTCCACCACCCCGGGCTCGGCCCCGCCTGCGCGCAGCATCTTTGCGCCCTCCACAGGGTGGCGCTTCATGATGGCGAACTCGGCATCGGTGAGCTTGCCTGGTTTGTTAAGCACTTCCAGCGGCATCGCGGCCTTGCCTAGGTCGTGCATCAGTCCGCCGATGCCAGCCAGGCGCGTTTGCTCCTCGTCTAGATCGAGATGCCGGGCCAGCGATAGCATCAGGGCGCAGACGGCAACCGAGTGCAGGTAGGTGTAATCGTCGTGCGTTTTGATGCGTGCGACGCTGATGAGGGCATGAGGTTGGCGCAGCACCGAGGCAGCGATTTCTCCGACCAGCGGCAACGTCGTGCTTGGGTCGACGGCCTTGCCAAGCCGGGCTTCCTGGAACATGTCCATGACTTGGGACTTGGCCGCAAGACAGAGTTTCCGTGCATAACACATTTCGCTCTCCATTGAGGTTGCGCCGTCACTTTTCTTGCTTAGTGGACTAGACGGCAGAGATTGCTCCTCCGACAATTCTCTGGGCTCTGGGCTCTGGGCTCTGGGCTCTGGGCTCTGGGCTCTGGGCTCTCTGGGCTCTCTGGGCTCTCTGGGTCGACTTGGCTTTTGGCCAAGTCGACCCAGACCTCCCCGACGCCACATTCTCGAATGGCAGAGAGATCCTGAGGCTCGGTCAGCAGGAAGCTGCCGCGCCAGAATGGGTGTCGAAACCAAGAGCCGGCGAGCTTGTGGATGTACATGCCGAGACGAAGCTCGGATACGGGAATGCGTTTTACCAACTTATTTTCCTTTCTGAGTTGGGTGGTTAGGCGTGCGCCGAGGCTGGCACCCAGCGGTAGAGCGGAGGTAAGGTCACGCCAAGATTCTTGGATCAGCCGGAACCGCCGAAATTTCCGTCAGCCGATCAACATGGCTTTGTCTCGCGCTCGGTCGATGCGTTCCTGCATCGCCTGCATGACTTCTTCGTGGGTGTACGACTTGGCGTTGGGGTCGTCGGCCTCTCGGAGAGCTTCCTCGACCTCGCGGGTCATCCGCGCATATTCTTCCGGCCACAGCGCTTGCTCCATGCGCAGCGACGCCTGCCCAAGCAGGTGCAGCAGGCCGAACAGCCGCATGTCATTGGTGGCGACGACGTGCTCTCGAATCCGCTCCTGGATCACCTCGCAGGCCCGATGCGCCTCTGGCGTCGCCGTGCCCTCGTAGCCGGCTGGGAGTTCTGCTTCTTCAGCGATTCGCGCCCAAGCGATAGCCAGCGCCTCGATGGTGGACAGGTTCATTTGCTCATCCACTTGCGCAGCAGACGCTTTTTCAGGGAGGCGCGCTCTTGCGGATTGCGTCCCTTGTGGTTGGCAATGCGATCCGCCGTGGCGGCCTGGCGCTTGATGGGCCAGTAGGAGCGGCCATCCTTACCCATCGACCAGACGTTGCTGACCTGGTTTTCCAGTAGAGGCAGATGGGCGCATAGAGCTTCCGGCGACGCGCTGGCCAGCGCGGTGCGCTCGTGGGTTCGCCAGCGCTGATGCCAGAGTTTCTTGTCCTCGCGCTCGCTACGGCAGGTCGTGTGCCCAACGATGGGCGTTTTGCGGCGGCTGCGGCTCATGATGTGGTTGTCTCCAAGAACATTCAGGACAGGCTTTCTGGGTAGAGCGCCGTCAACCGGGACAGGGTTTCTTGCACTTGTTCCAGCGAGGTCATCAGATGATCAACCTGATCCTGAAGATCCACGGCGAGATCAAATAGCTCAGCCACTCGGCTGCGTGATCCCTCGTTGAACGCGGCCATTGCCAGTTGATGCAGCTTCAACAGGTCGGTGCGCAGTTGCGGAGGTGCGCCGTCTGCGCTGTCATTCAAATCGCCGCGCAGCACGTCCACGGCATCGACTGCACGCAGCAGTGCCGTGGTATCGAAATTCTCGGGAGTCAGTTCGTCCCATTCGTCGTCGGTGATGCGGGCTGCCATCAGGAGAGCTCCGATTAAGCGGTTGCGAGCGTTAGATGCCCGATCGGCTCGGCTGCTGGCCGTACCTTGATTTCGATGTCGTAGCCGAGGCGATTCAGACAATCCATCAGCTTGCGTTCGGATAGATTGGTGAAGTCGCCGCGCATCATGCCCGACACCTTCGGTTGCGGGATGCCCATGCGTTTGGCCGCCGCTTGTTGAGTCAGCCCAAGGGCGCGCATGGCCCTCCTGATCTCGACCACCAGGCCGGTCTTGATCTTGAGCTTTTCAGCGTCAGGCAGTCCAAGGTCGGCAAAGACGTTGCCCGAGCTGCGCTGAACCTCGACGCCTTCAATGATTCGTTTTTGCATTTCATAGCTCCTGTGCCAATACCTCGGCCACCTTCAGCCGAGCGCGGATGATGTCCATGTCGGCCTTTGGCGTGGCGATTCCGCTCTTGCTCTTCTTCTGGAAGCAGTGCAGGACGAACACCGCTTCCGCAAACTTGACCGTGTATACCGCTCGATAGGTGCCGCCGGCATCGTCTTCGACGACCTTCAGCACGCCGGCACCACCGAACCCCTTGAGCTCCTTTGCTGCGTCATCCTGATCGCCTATCTGCGCCAACGAGAGCGCGTAACCGAAACGGCGACGCACGTCGGACGGCAACGCCATCAAATCCTTGTGGCTGCTCGCGATCCATTCGAGCGGTTTTTCTTTGTTTGTCATGACGGAATTTTATACCTGTTCAGGTAATGATGTAAACGCGGCAACCTCAAGGAGGTGTCGTAAAACATTTGTTTTGCGACAGGCTGTCAGCCGCCGCTGTGCTACCTGTGCAACACCCCCTCAAAAATGTACGGAAAACTCTATCGCTATTCACTATTATGCGGAAACCTGTTTTTGATGGTTATCCGCCTATGTTGGTTGGCTACATGCGCGTGTCGTCGGACTCCGACCGCCAGAGCACGGACTTGCAGCGCGACGCGCTGCTCGCCGCCGGCGTCGATCCGCGTCACCTGTTTGAGGATCGTGCCTCTGGCGCGAAGGATGACCGTGCCGGCTTGGCGCGGGCGCTTGAGTTCGTTCGAGCCGGCGATGTGCTGGTGGTGTGGAAACTCGACCGGCTCGGTCGCTCGCTGTCGCACCTGCTCGCCATTGTGACTTCGCTCAAGGACAAGCGGGTGGCGTTCCGCTCGCTGACAGAGAACCTGGACACTACGACGCCCTCGGGCGAATTCCTGTTCCAGGTGTTCGGTGCGCTCGCGCAGTACGAGCGCGCCTTGATTCAGGAGCGCGTCGTCGCGGGCTTGGCCGCCGCACGCAAACGCGGCCGGATCGGCGGCCGGCCGCAGGCGATCACTGGTGAGAAGCTGGACGCCATCGTCGCCGCGCTCGATGGCGGCATGTCTAAGGCGGCGGTGTGCCGCAACTTCAATGTCAAGCGCACTACGTTGATCGAAACATTGACGCGAGCAGGTTGGCGTGGTGCGGGAAGGACGGTCGATGAGCAACAAGAATAAGCTACTCACCGTCTTTTCTGACGCAGAGCAGGAAGCCTTGTACGGCCTACCGGACTTCGACGATGCTCAGCGGCTGGAATACCTGGCGTTGACCGAATCTGAACTGGCGTTCGCCAGCAGCCGGCCTAGCCTGCAGGCCCAAGTCTATTGCGTCTTGCAGATCGGCTACTTCAAGGCCAAGCATGCTTTCTTCCGCTTCGATTGGCATGAGGTCGAGGACGATTGCGCCTTCGTGCTGAGTCGCTATTTCCACGGCGAAGCGTTCGAACGCAAGGCGATCACCAAGCATGAGCACTACAGCCAGAGGGGTCAGATCGCCGAACTGTTCGGCTACCGGTCGTGGGCGGCTAGCTTCCTGCCGCAACTGGCACAGCAGGCTGAACAGATCGTGCGGCGCGACGTAATGCCAGGATTCGTGGCCGCCGAACTGATCGTTTGGCTCAGCGAGCACAAAATCATCCGGCCCGGCCACACCACCTTACAAGAGCTGGTCAGTGAAGCCCTGTCCACCGAACGCAGGCGCTTGGGCGGCTTGCTGGCAGAAGTGTTGGACGAATCGGCCAAAGCTGCGCTGGGCCAGCTCCTGGTGCGTGACGACACCCTGTCTCAACTGGCAGCGCTCAAGCAGGACGCTAAAGATTTTGGCTGGCGTCAGATGGCAGGGGAGCGCGAGAAGCGCGCCACGCTGAAGTCCTTGCACGGGATCGCCAAGGCGCTGCTGCCCAAGCTCGGCATCTCGCAGCAGAACCTGCTGTACTACGCGAGCCTGGCGAACTTCTATACCGTCCATGACCTGCGCCACCTGAAGGCGGAGCAGACCCGGCTCTACCTGCTGTGCTATGCCTGGGTACGTTACCGGCAGCTCACCGACAACCTGGTCGACGCGATGGCCTTCCACATGAAAAAACTTGAGGACGAGAGCCGCACGGGTGCGAAACAGTCCTTTGTCGCCGAACAGCTGCGACGCCATCAGGAAACGCCGCAGGTTGGCCGCCTGCTGTCGCTGTACGTGGACGACAGCGTGGCCGATCCGACGCCGTTCGGCGAGGTGCGCCAACGCGCCTACAAAATCATGTCCAGGGAATTGCTGCAAAACACGGCGCAGCGCATGAGCGTCAAGCCACTGAACAAACTGGCGCTGCACTGGCAGGCGGTGGACGGCCTGGCCGAACGCATTCGACGCCATCTACGGCCGCTGTACGTCGCGCTCGACTTCGCCGGCACGGCCCCCGATAACCCATGGCTCGCGGCGCTGACTTGGGCCAAGAGCGTGTTCGCCAAGCAGCAGCGCCTATCACAACGGCCACTCGACGAATGTCCGGCGGCAACGCTGCCGAAACGCTTGCGTCCGTACCTGCTGATGTTCGATGCCGAAGGCACGCCGACAGGCCTGCATGCCGATCGTTACGAATTCTGGCTTTACCGTCAGGTCAGGAAACGCTTCCAGGCGGGCGAGCTCTACATTGACGATAGCTTGCAGCACCGGCATTTGTCCGACGAGTTGGTTTCGATGGACGAGAAAGCCGCCGTGCTCGCGCAGATGGACATCCCCTTCCTGCGGCAGCCGGTCAGTGCCCAGCTCGATGCACTGGCGACCGAGTTGCGTGCGCAATGGGTGGCGTTCAATCGCGAGCTGAAACAGGGCAAGCTGACGCACCTGGAATACGACAAGGACACGCAGAGACTGACCTGGCGCAAGCCCAAGGGGGAGAACCAGAAGGCGCGCGAGCAAGCTCTCTACGAGCAACTGCCATGCTGCGATGTCGCCGACGTGTTTCGCTTCGTCAACGGCCAGTGCCAGTTCCTGTCGGCGCTGACACCATTGCAGCCACGCTATGCGAAGAAGGTAGCCGACGCCGACAGTCTGATGGCGGTGATCATTGCCCAAGCCATGAACCACGGCAACCAGGTTATGGCACGTACCAGCGACATCCCGTACCACGTCCTGGAGAGTACCTACCAGCAGTACCTGCGCCAGGCGACGCTACATGTGGCCAACGATTGCATCAGCAACGCCATCGCCGCACTGCCGATCTTCCCGCATTACTCGTTCGACCTCGATTCGTTGTACGGTGCCGTTGATGGGCAGAAATTCGGCGTCGAGCGACCAACTGTGAAGGCGCGCTACTCGCGCAAATATTTCGGCCGCGGCAAGGGCGTCGTCGCCTACACGCTGCTGTGCAATCACGTGCCGTTGAACGGCTACCTGATAGGCGCACACGAGTACGAGGCTCACCACGTGTTCGACATCTGGTACCGCAACACGTCGGACATCGTGCCGAGCGCGATCACCGGCGACATGCACAGCATCAACAAGGCCAACTTCGCCATCCTGCACTGGTTCGGACTTCGTTTCGAGCCGCGCTTCACCGACCTCGACGACCAGTTGCAGGAGCTGTATTGCGCCGATGATCTGGCATTGTACGAGAAATGCCTGATCCGGCCGGCTGGCCAGATCGACCGGCAACTCATCGTCGGTGAGAAGGCGAACATCGACCGAATCGTCGCCACACTGGGCCTGAAGGAAATGACGCAGGGCACGCTGATCCGCAAGCTGTGCACCTATACGGCGCCGAACCCGACGCGGCGCGCAATCTTCGAGTTCGACAAGCTCATCCGCAGTATCTACACACTGCGCTACCTGCGCGACCCGCAACTGGAGCGTAATGTTCACCGCTCGCAGAACCGCATTGAGTCCTATCACCAGCTACGCTCGACCATCGCCCAAGTCGGTGGGAAGAAGGAATTGACCGGCCGCACCGACATCGAAATCGAGATCAGCAACCAGTGCGCCAGGCTGATCGGCAACGCGATCATCTTCTACAACTCGGCGATCCTGTCCCTGCTGCTGACGAAGTACGAGGCAGCTGGCAATGCCAAGGCGCTGGCGTTGATCACGCAGATGTCGCCAGCGGCCTGGCGGCACATCCTGCTGAACGGGCATTACACCTTCCAGACTGACGGCAAGTTCATCGACCTGGATGCGCTCGTGGCGGGACTGGAGCTGGGCTGACGGAAATTTCTGGGATTCCGGCGTACAACCCCTATTACAGGCGGCAGCTCGACCAGGTGGCCAACTCACCAGGCACCGGCAGCAGCTCAACCAGGTGATCGCCTCGATGCGGTGAGACAAGTCCCTCCCCTATTACAGGCGGCAGCTCGACCAGGTGGCCAACGCACCAGGCACCGGCAGCAGCTCAACCAGGTGATCGCCTCGATGCGGTGAGACAAGTCCCTCCCCTATTACAGGCGGCAGCTCGACCAGGTGGCCAACTCACCAGGCACCGGCAGCAGCTCAACCAGGTGATCGCCTC
>NZ_JAPDBP010000034.1:3475-22948 GCF_027705305.1 Aeromonas sp. QDB17 | reverse complement strand
GGTATTAGCTGGTCAAGGATGGCGATCATACCTCAGAAGCCGCGCCACGCCTCGCTCATACGAGGGGATGGTTAAGGATCTGGTTGGTGCTGGGGGGCTGGTTGCGCTGCGTCTCATCCTCCAGATTGAGGTTGATCCTCTTGCAGTCGGCGGCGGCCGTGTCACCGCTCCCGAGATCGAAGCAGTTGCTTTGGGACCAGTCAAACTGCGTGTCATTCCAGTCCAGATTGAATGTCAGCGCATCCACGGAGAAGGTCTGGCTCCCTTCGTCCTGTGCCAGGGCGCTACCGGTGATCAGAAAAAGAGAGAGCAACAAAGCCGTCGTTCTGTTCATGATGTCCTCGAGTCGTGTTCGGTGGAAATGAGTGTAATGCGGCGGGCTTAACCCGAGCATAACCGCAGATGTCCTTCAGGTACGGGGTCGATTGTAGTGTTTTTCTGCTGCCGATTTGCACGTTTTGGTCGCACTCTGGGCAGCTGATCGTCCATGGGCGGGAATTCGGGGATTTGCCCTTCTCTCCGGGGGAGTGGCGACTATAATCGGCAGCCAACTTTTCCTGCAGATGTTTCCCGTTTCATCATGACTACTCAGGCTTGCGCCGCATTGCGTTACCCCAAGGGATGGTTCGCCCTCACGACAGTCTACAGTTTTACCGGGCTGGCCATTCTGGCTTCCATCGTCTTCTCCCTGCTGCTGTTTCTCTCCATCGACGAAAACCCCCTGATGAAGTGGCTGTTCGGCGGGCTGGCCATCATCTTCGAGCTGGGCAAGTTCTACGTCTGGTACGAGTACGGCGAGTGCAAGGCGAGGCGGGATCTGGGCGGCGCCTTCTGGTCGCTGCTGTTCTACAGCGTGCTGGCCGCCATCTCCATCGGGGGCAGTATCGGCGGCATCAACAGCGCCACCAACACCATCCTGAGCCAGCAGGCGCGTCACGAGCGGGAGATAGCCCGTTTCGACGAGCAGATAGCCAGCATAGAGCGGCAGATCCAGCTCAACGAAGAGGCGGCCCGCAAATACATCGAGATGGCGCGTATCTCGAGCGGCGTCAGCGGTCTGCAGCAGGCCAACACCAAGCTCAGGCTGCGTCAGGACGAGCTGCGCCAGGAGCGGGACGCCAAGCCGCTGGGGGAGCAGTCCTCCATGCTGGGGCTGATGAGCAGTCTGGCGGACGGGGTGGGCATGAGCATCGGCCAGGTGCAGTTCCTGCTGGTCTGCTTCCTGTCTATTCTGCTCGATGCGTTTGGTGCCTTTTTCGTCAGCCTGATCGGTGAGGAGAACCGCTTCCGCCGTCAATGGATGTGGCAACGGGAGAAGGCGCAAGCCGAGGCCCGGGTCGCAGTGCCGACCCCGGAGTCGCCAGCCATCAGCAGACCCGTGCCCGAGCCAGCCGTGGTCGCCCAGGTGCGCGGTGCGCTGGAGAGCGGCGAGCTCAAATGCAGCAAACGCAAGGTGGCTGAGGCATTGTCACTGTCTCTGGAGGAGGTGGACCGGGTGTTCCAGCATCTGCTGGCGCAGGGCGTGCTGGGGCAGGGCAGCAATCGTCACTACCATCTTCGTGCCGAGCAGGGATGAATCCGGCTCAGTCGAACCAGATAAGACCCTCATAGGGTTGCTGTCTGAGGGAGGCGAGCCGGCTATCCAGGTTGCCTGCATGGATTTCCAGCCGGTGCCCGTCGGGATCCAGCAGATAGAGTGAATCCCCTTCGCTGCTGTTCTTCTTCCACTCCACGACGCCCGCCGCGCGCAGACGGGCGCAGAAGGCAGGAAACTGTTCAGGCGAGATGCCAAACGCGACATGGCTGTAATCTCTGGCCGGTTGGGGGGGATCGCAGGAGAGACAGAGCCAGAGATCGCCGAGGGTGAGATAGGCTCCCCGTGCCCATCTCACCCTGGGGCGACATCCCAGCAAGTCGACATAAAAGGCAACGCTGCTGTCGAGATCGCCGGTTGCCAGCGTGAGATGGTTCAGTCCATGCAGCATCTTCTCTTCTTCCCCCTTGTCCCTGAACCCTAGTGAGTGAGCACCATCATCAGGCTGAGGAAGGCGGCCAGCCCGCCGCCGATGCCGATGATCCAGTAAAAGCCCTTTGCCCCCTGTTTGAGCGGAATGCGGAAGTAGAGCAGAAACGCCCACCACCCCAGGGCCAGCAACAGAGGAATAAGAAACATTCGAGCCATGGTGTCCTCGCTGTTATTCTGTTGACCCTTGATCAATCAACAGGATGGATTGTGCAATGACGCAGCTACAGATTACCGCATTCGGCGACCCCTCGGTACTCAGGCTCAACCCTTCCCTGGACAAGGTGCCCGCGGAGGGAGAGGTCCGGGTGCGCATCTGCTTTGCGGGGGTCAACCCCATCGATGCCAAGACCCGGGCCGGTCTCGGCTGGGCGGCCGCCCAGAACAAGGACAACCTGCCCTGGACGCCGGGCTATGACGTGGCCGGTGTGGTGGAAAAGGTGGGGCCCGGCGTGACCTCCCTGGCCGAGGGGGAACTGGTGTGCGGCATGGTGGGTTTCCCCCTCGCCGCCGGTGCATATGCCGAATCCGTGGTGGCCCGCGAGGAGGAGCTGGTCAAGCTCGATGGGGTGAGCCTCAGGCAGGGAGCGGCCCTGCCGCTGGCGGGACTCACCGCCTGGCAGGGGCTGCTGGAGCACGGTGGCTTGCAGTCGGGGCAACGGGTACTGATCCTGGCCGGTGCCGGTGGCGTCGGCCATCTGGCGGTGCAGTTTGCCGCCGCCTATGGTGCCCACGTGGTTGCCACGGCAAGCGGCGACAATCACAGCTTCCTTCATAGTCTCGGGGCGAGCCGGATGGTGGATTACCACCAGGCCGGGTGGTGCACCGAGGCGATCACCGATGGTCCGTTCGATCTGGTGCTGGATCTGGTGGGGGGCGAGAGCGGCAAGGCGGCGCTGGCCTGCGTCAAGCAGGGCGGCCGTCTGGTAACGGTCCCCACCATCACGGCCCAGCAGATCAAGGACGCGGGGGCTGAGCTCGGTGTCGAGGTTGTCGGCATGCTGGTCCATCCCGATCGAACGCAGCTGACCCAGATGCTGACGCTGCTTCGCCAGGGGGAGGTGAAGATCACTGTCTCCGGTGAATACACGCTGGCAGAAGGGGCGCTGGCCCATCAGGCCATCGAGCAGGGCCATGTGCGCGGCAAGCTGTTGCTGCGCATGTCCGCCGCAGACGGTCAGCCCGGATGATAGACTTCACCGGGATGGGGCTGGGAGGGCTGTTTCTGAGCGCCTTCACCTCCGCCACCCTGTTGCCCGGCAGCTCGGAAGTGTTGCTGGGCGCCATGGCGGTCAAGGGGGAGTGGAGCATGACCAGCCTGCTTTTCTGGGCGACGCTGGGCAATACCCTGGGTTCCATGACCACCTGGTGGCTCGGCTGGCTCGCCACCCACAAGAAAAAACCGGAAGATTTTCAAGGCCGTGGGGAACAAAAAGCCCTTGGTTGGCTCAAACGTCATGGCCACTGGTGTCTGCTGCTTGCCTGGACGCCTGTGGTCGGCGATGGTCTCTGTCTGCTGGCTGGTTGGCTGCGCCTCTCCTTCTGGCGCTCCCTCATCTTGATCGGGCTCGGCAAATTGCTTCGTTATGCCCTGGTGTTTCTGCTGGCCAGTCAGATCTTCTAGCCTTTTTGTTACTCACGAGGTACCCGTGAACAAACTCATTCCATTAAGCATGCTGCTGGGCTTCTCCCTTCCCGTGCTGGCGGCCCCGACCCTGGTGTCCGAGCAGGTCAAACAAGAGGGCAAGCTCGGCATCCCCTACCAGATGTACAAGCTGGACAACGGTTTGACCGTGATCCTGGCCCCCGACCACTCCGATCCCCTGGTGCATCTGGATGTCACCTATCATGTCGGCTCCTCCCGGGAAACCGTGGGCAAGTCGGGCTTTGCCCACTTCTTCGAGCACATGATGTTCCAGGGCTCCAAGCACGTTGGTGATCAGGAACACATGCGGATCATCAACGAGGCGGGCGGTGACATGAACGGCACCACCAACAAGGACCGTACCAACTACTACGAAACCGTGCCGGCCAATCAGCTGGAGAAGGTGCTCTGGCTGGAGGCGGATCGCATGGGCTTCCTGCTCGATGCGGTGAGCCAGAAGAAGTTCGAGATCCAGCGCGCCACCGTCAAGAACGAACGGGCCCAGCGCATCGACAACCAGCCTTATGGCCTAGTGGGCGAGCGGGTGGGGGAGGCACTCTATCCGCGCACCCACCCCTACTCCTGGCAACCCATCGGTTATGTGGAGGATCTCGACCGGGTCGACGTCAACGACCTCAAGCAGTTCTTCCTGCGCTGGTATGGTCCCAACAACGCGACCCTGACCCTGGGCGGCGACTTTGATACCAAGCAGGCGCTGGCCTGGATTGAGCAGTACTTCGGTTCCATCCCGCGCGGTCCGGACGTGGCCGAACCGACGCCTCAGCCTGCCACCCTGCCGGCAACCCGCTACGTGACGCTGGAAGACAAGGTGCATCTGCCGCTCCTGTATATCAGCTACCCGACCGTCTCCCTGGGTGACCCGCAGGAGCCGGCGCTGGACATCTTTGCCGATGTGCTGGGGGGCTCTGCCAGCTCCATGCTCTACCAGTCCCTGGTGAAAACCGGCAAGGCCATTGAGGCGGGCGCCTCCCACTCCTGCGAAGAGCTGGCCTGCACCCTGACGGTCTATGCCTACCCCAATCCGGCGGCGGATGGCAGCCTCAAGACCCTCAAGAGCGAGGTGGACAAGGTGATCGGCGAGTTTGCCCAGCGCGGCATCAAGCCCGCGGATCTGGAGAAGGCCATCAGCAGCTATCGCGCGTCCGCCATCTGGGGACTCGACAGCATCGAGGGCAAGGTAAGCCAGCTTGCCATGGGGCAGGTGCTGGCCCGGGATCCCGACTATGTGTTCAAGAATCTGGATGCCATCGCCCGGGTCAAGGGGTCTGACGTCAAGGCTGCCTACGACAAGTTCATCCAGAACAAGCCTGCCGTGGTGCTGAGCGTGGTGCCCAAGGGCAAGAGCGACTGGCAGGCCGCCAAGCCCAATTTCACTCCCGCCAAGCGGGAGCTGCCGGATTACAGCAAGCATGACAAGGTGCTGGCCGAGCGGCCGGTGAAAGATGACTTCGATCGCAGCGTGCAGCCCAAGGCGGCCGATGCGGTGAGCGTCAAGGTGCCCGCCATCTGGCGTGGCAAGCTCGACAAGGGGATCGAGATCATCGGCACCCACAGCGACGAGATCCCGGCCGTCTCCATCATGATCGCCCTGCCGGGTGGCATCCGGGCCGAAGGCAAGGGAGAGCTGGGGCTGGCCAGCCTCACCGCCGCCATGCTGGAGCAGGGGACGACGCGCCTCTCCGAGGCCGAGCTGAGCGACGAGCTGCAAAAACTCGGCGCCAGCATCAGCGTCTCCAGCGCCCAGTACAACAACCTCATCACCATCAGCAGTCTGGCGGACAAGCTGCCCGAAACCCTGGCGCTGGTGCGGGAAGTGCTGCTGCAACCCGGCCTGCGGGAAGCGGACTTCGAGCGGCTCAAGACCCAGATGCTGCAAGGCATGAAACAGAGCGAGCAGCAACCCGAGTGGCTGGCGGGTCAGGCGTTCCGCGAACTGGTCTATGGCAAGCAGAACCGCCTCGGCCAACCCTCTGACGGGGTGCTGGCGGACGTGGAGAAGCTGACCCTGGCGGATGTGAAGCGCTTCTATGAGGCTTATTACAATCCGACCAATGCCAAGGTGGTGGTGACAGGTGATGTGACCGCCCAGCAGGTGGAATCCGGTCTCGCCTTCCTGACCCAGTGGCAGGGAGCCGCCCCGACCCTGGGGGATCTCAAGCCAGGGGGAGAGCAGGCCAAGCCAGGCATCTATCTGGTGGACAAGCCGGGGGCCCCCCAGTCGGTGATCCGTATCGGCCGTCGCGCCATGCCGTTTGACACCACGGGAGACTATTTCATCGCCAACCTGATGAACTTCAACCTGGGTGGCAACTTCAACAGCCGCATCAACCTCAACCTGCGGGAAGACAAGGGCTACACCTATGGTGCCAGCTCGGGCTTCCAGGCCAACCGCGAGGCGGGGGTCTTCGCGACCGGCGCCAATGTGCGCACCGATGCGACCGTGGATGCCATCCGCCAGTTCCTCAAGGAGATGGACGGCTACCGCAAGAACGGGCCGACCCCGGTGGAGCTGGCCTACATGCGCAGCGCCGTCTCTCAGCAGGATGCGCTCTCCTACGAGACCCTGGGGCAGAAGGCTGGTTTCCTGCTGCAGATGATCATGTACGACCTGAAGCCGGACTATGTGCAGGCCCAGAACAACCTGATCAAAACGGTGTCACCCGAGACGCTGAAGGCCAGTGCAGCCCGCTGGCTGGATCCGGCCGAGATGGTGATTGTGGTGGTGGGAGACAAGCAAAAGCTTGAAAAACCCCTGAGCGAGCTTCATCTTCCCATCTATCCACTGCAACTGCCCTGAGGGGCGTCGCAACAATAAGTGCCGCCCCGGGTGGGGCGGCCACACATGAGCCGTGAATATGACTACTACTAGCTTGTCGCTCACCGAGTTGCTGGCTGCGCTGGGCACCCCGGAACGGGTGACCGCCCTCAAGGGGATCCGGCGCGGGATCGAGCGCGAATGTCTGCGCATCACCCCCGAAGGGACCCTGGCCCAGACCGATCACCCCAGAAGCCTGGGGTCGGCCCTGACCCATGCCAACATCACCACCGATTACTCCGAGAGCCTGCTGGAGTTCATCACGCCGGCCACCGACTCCATCGAGAGCCTGATCGAGCAGCTCGGCGACATTCACCGCCACACCATTCATCATCTGGGGGAGGAGCGGATCTGGCCCCTCTCCATGCCCTGCTTCGTCGGTGACGAGGAGAGCATCCGCCTGGCCCAGTACGGCAGCTCCAACATCGGGCGGATGAAGACCCTCTATCGCCAGGGGCTGAAGAACCGCTACGGCAGCCTGATGCAGGTGATCGCCGGGGTGCACTTCAACTTCTCCATGCCGGACAGCTTCTGGTGCGAGTGGCAGGATCTGGTGGGAGAAGGCTGCTGCAGCCAGCGCTTCATCTCCGACAAGTACATGGGGCTTATTCGCAACGTCTACCGCTTCGGCTGGCTGGTGCCCTATCTGTTCGGCGCGTCTCCGGCCATCTGCGACTCCTTCCTCAAGGGGCGCAAGAGCAGCCTGCCGTTCCAGAAGACCGGCAAGGGCACTCTTTACCTGCCCTATGCCACGGCTCTGCGCCTGTCCGATCTCGGTTACACCAACAGCGCCCAGGCGGGGCTCAAGATCAGTCATGACAGCCTGCCCGCCTATGTGAGCAGCCTGCGCCGGGCCATCAATACCCATGATCCCGACTTCGCCAGGATAGGGGTCAAGGTGAACGGCGAGTACCGCCAGCTCAACGACAACGTGCTGCAGCTGGAGAACGAGCTCTACGCGCCGATCCGCCCCAAGCGTACCCCCCGCAGCGGCGAGAAGCCCTCGGATGCGCTGGAGCAGCGCGGCATCGAATACATCGAGCTGCGCACGGTGGACGTCAATCCTTTCACCCCGTTCGGTATCGAGGTGGATCAGATCCGCTTCTTCGATCTCTTCCTGGTCTGGTGCCTGTTGCGCCCGTCCCCCGTGCTCTCGGATGACGAGGTTGCCCGCAACCGCCGCAACCAGAACAAGGTGGTGCTGGAGGGGCGTCGCCCCGGCCTGACGCTTGAAGATGAGCAGGGCAATGCCATCGGCCTCAAGGAGTACGGCCTCAAGCTGTTCGACGAGCTGGCCGAGGTCGCAGCGCTGCTGGATCGCTGCTGCGGTCGCAACCGCTATCGCGAGACGCTGGCGATGCACCGTGAGAAGCTGCTCGACCCCGAGCAGACCTACTCCGCCCGCCTGCTCAAGCAGTTGCTTTCAAGCGGCCAGGACAACGGCTGCTTCGGCGATGCGCTGGCGAGCCGCTACCGGGAAGAGATGCTGGCCGGCGAGCTGCAATACTGGGACGAGGCCTACTTTGCCGGCGAGGCGCGGGACTCCCTGGCCAAGCAGCGGGAGCGGGAACGCAGTGACAGTCTGTCGTTCGACGACTTCCTGGCTGACTATTTCGGTACCCGCCAGACCACGGTCTGAGGATGCCGCCAGGATGACGAAAGCCGCTCCCGGGAGCGGCTTTTTCATGGGCGCCCGGCGGTGGCCTGGCATAAAAAAACGGCCCGTTCGGGCCGTTTTACATGGGGTGGTTCACCGGTCAGAGGATGAGACCACCGAAGAAGAAGCCGAGCGCCACAGCCATGGCGATGGTGGCCACACCCGGGATGAAGAAGGGGTGGTTGAACACGGCCTTGCCGATGCGGGTGGATCCGGTGTCGTCCATCTCGACCGCGGCCAGCAGGGTCGGGTAGGTCGGCAGCACGAACAGGGCGCTCACGGCGGCGAAGGAGGCGATGGCCGCCAGCGGGCTGACACCCAGTGCCAGGGCGGCAGGCATCAGGGCCTTGGTGGTGGCACCTTGCGAGTAGAGCAGCATGGAGGAGAAGAACAGCACCACGGCCAGCAGCCAGCTGTATTGGCTCAGCAGATCGCCGGCGAACGCCTGGATCTCGACCATGTTGCCCTTCACGAAGACGTTGCCCAGCCAGGCCACGCCCAGCACGCAGATACAGGCGGACATACCGGACTTGAAGGTCGGCATGTTGGTGATCTGGGCCGCGTCCAGTTTGCAGAACAGGACCATCAGGGTGGCGGCGGAGAGCATGATGCCCATGATGGCGCCATCGCGGGGGATCGGCGGATTGCTGATGAGGCCCACGTTGCCGGAGATGGCGGTGGCATAGGCCATCACGGCCACGATGGAGGCGACGAAGATGCCGACGGAGAGCTTGGCATAAGGCTTGATCTCAACCTGGCTGGTACCGCGCAGCTTGATGAGTCCCTTGGCTTTGCGCTCCAGATAGACTTCGTCCTGATCCAGCGGCTTGCCCAGCAGGTTGGCGATGAAGGCCCCCAGCAGACAGGCAATGAAGCTGGACGGGATGCAGATGGCCAGCAGGGTCAGGTAGTCGACGCCAAGCGGCTCCAGCATGCCGGAGAAGGCGACCACGGCCGCCGAGATGGGGGAGGCGGTGATGGCAATCTGGGAGGCAACGACCGCGATGGAGAGCGGACGGGACGGGCGAATGCCCTGCTCCTTGGCCACTTCGGCGATCACCGGCAGGGTGGAGAAGGCGGTGTGACCGGTACCGGCCAGCATGGTCATCAGGTAGGTGACGACCGGGGCGGCGAAGGTGATGTGCTTGGGATTCTTGCGCAGGGCTTTTTCGGCCAGGTGCACCAGATAATCCATCCCGCCGGCCAGCTGCATACAGGCGATGGCGCAGATGACGGACGCGATGATCATGATCACGTCCCACGGGAGATAGGTCACCAGCTGATCGCTCGGGATGGGCATGCCCAGCCCCCAGGTCAGTACCAGTACCCCAAGACCACCGGCAAAGCCGATACCTATGCTGCCTATCCGGGCCCCCAGATAGATAGCGGCGAGCACGACAAGTAACTCGATTCCAATCATAGCGAACACTCCATTTTCCAGTTTTTTTAGGTTTTATTAGGCTGAAAAGCCAATTCCCGATGGGGCTGTGGGGAGACCGCTCGGGAATTGACTTTAAATGGGCCGGGATAACCCCGGCCCATCTGCTCGCTTATACGGTGGCTTCGCGGGTGTAACGCTTGGCTTTGTATTGCGGGTTCATCAGGTTCTCGATGGAGAGGATCTCGTCCAGCTGTTCGGCGGTCAGCAGGCCGCGTTCCAGCACGACTTCGCGGACGTTCTTGCCGGTCTGGGCACAGATCTTGCCGACGATGTCGCCTTCATGGTGACCGATGAAGGGGTTCAGGTAGGTCACGATGCCGATGGAGTTCAGCACGTGGTTCATGCAGATGTCCGGGTTGGCGGTGATGCCTTCCACGCACTTCTCGCGCAGGGAGATGCAGGCTTTTTCCATCAGGCTCAGGGATTCGAACATGGCCTGACCGATCACCGGCTCCATGACGTTCAGCTGCAGCTGACCGGCCTCGGCGGCGAAGGTGATGGTGACGTCGTTGCCGAATACTTTGAAGCAGGACTGGTTGACCACTTCCGGAATGACCGGGTTGACCTTGGCCGGCATGATGGAGGAGCCAGCCTGCATTTCCGGCAAGTTGATCTCTTTGAGCGCAGTGCGCGGGCCGGAGGAGAGAAGACGCAGGTCATTACAGATCTTGGAGAGCTTCATGGCCAGGCGCTTGACCGCACCGTGCAGCATCACATAGGCGCCGCAGTCGGAGGTCGCTTCGATGAGGTCCTCTGCCGGCACGTAGGCACGACCGGTGATCTCGGCCAGACGCTTGATAGCAAGACCGGAGTACTCGGGCGGAGTGTTCAGACCGGTACCGATGGCGGTGGCGCCCAGGTTCACTTCCAGCAGCAGCTCCTGGCAACGCTTGATGGATTTGATCTCTTCACGCAGGGTGACGGCGAAGGCGTGGAACTCCTGACCCAGGGTCATGGGCACCGCGTCTTGCAACTGGGTACGGCCCATTTTCAGGATATGTTTGAATTCCTTGGCTTTGACATCGAAGGCGGCGATGAGGGCTTCCAGAGCGTGCAGGGTGGTGTCGGTGCTGTTGACCACGGCCACGCGGAAACCGGTGGGGTAGGCATCGTTGGTGGACTGGCACTTGTTGACGTGATCGTTGGGGTTGATGACGTCGTAGCGACCCTTTTCAAGTCCCATCAGCTCGAGGGCGATGTTGGCCAGCACTTCGTTGGTGTTCATGTTGACGGAGGTACCGGCGCCGCCCTGATAGACATCGACCGGGAACTGATCGAAGCACTTGCCGGTGTTCAGCATCAGGTCGCAGGCTTCGACAATCTTGTCTGCGATCTCGGGACGGATGGTGCCCAGCTCACCGTTGGCCAGTGCAGCCGCCTTCTTGGTCAGGACCATGCCACGAACAAACTCGGGAACGTCAGAAATCTTCTGAGTGCTGATCTTGAAGTTTTCAACAGCGCGCAGGGTGTGCACGCCGTAGTAGAGGTCGTTGGAAACTTCTTTGGTGCCCAGCAGGTCTTCTTCAATGCGGACGTTCTTGATGTCGCTCATTGTTATGCCTCAGAAATCAAATAAATGGAAACGATCCTCACCGAGTGGTCGCGATTTCCCTACGCACATTTCATCCTGAAGCACCACACATCGGGTGGGGCAGTTGGGAGCCAGTTGCTCCCTGTGCAATGACTGGTGTTGATGTTACCCCAATTGAGGTATCCGGTATTAGACCTGGATCACTAAATTTGAGGCAACCTCAAATTTCTTGTGGTCATTAAACAGATATTGCAATCGGGCGATTAACTTTGACAGAACAACCACCTCAATCCCAGTTGGGCGGACAAATATTTATCCGTATTCCGGGGCCTGCGGCAGGAGAGGCTTGAAAAATGATCAACCAGCCCCATGTTAATGTCAGAAGACCTGAACCCGGCGCGTCAGCATCAGCATCAGCGATGTGCGGCTGCCGACCGGACACCCCGGGTCCATTCATTCATCGCGCCGAGGTTGCTATGGGCAAGTTGTTACTGTTGTTGGTCGGGCTGGTATTGCTGGAGCTCACCGTCATGATCAAGGTGGGCTCCGTGATCGGGGCCTTGCCGACCGTTGGCTTGCTGGTGCTGACCGCCGTGCTGGGATCGTCGCTGGTGCGCAGCGAGGGGATCAAGACCCTGCTCACTGCCCAGCAGAAGATGCAGCTGGGGGAGATGCCCGGCCGCGAGGTGATGGGTGGCATGATGCTGGCGCTGGCGGGCTTGCTGCTGATTATCCCGGGATTTGTGAGCGATATTGTCGGTATCCTGCTGCTGCAGCCCTGGCTGCGCAACATGCTGGCCGACAAGCTGATTGGCAGCAATCAGTTCAGGATGCAGATGGGGGGCTTCCAGGCTCGCCAGCAGCCGTTTGAACCAGGCCCGGGCGATGACAGGCCCGGACAATCCCCGCGAGGGGGTGGCAATACCATCGAAGGGGAGTTCGAACGCAAAGAGTAATCGCGGGCCCCGAGCTGTGCAGTCAGGGTTTCCCCTGATGGCACAGCCGCTCGAATCTGTGGCGGGCATACCCCCAAGCCAGCAATCCGGCGGCCAGGTTCGCCAGCAGCATCCCCAGATAGATCCCCTGTTCTCCCCCCAGTTTTGCCCCCAGCCAGGCCCCCGGCAGCAAGAAGACAAACAGTCTGATGCCGTTTATCAGCAGTGACACCGCCGATGCCCTGACGCCGTTGAGCGCCGAGGCCAGCAGCATCACCATGCCCTGAAAGCCGTAGCCGATGGGGACCAGATGCAGATAGAGCACGATGAGGCGCACCACTTGCGGATGATCGCTGAACAGATCGGCGATGAAGGGGGCGAGAAGCCAGGTCAGCGCGTAGACCCCAAGCTGGAACAGCAGGGCGAAGCGCATGCAGAGCAGCAGGGCGGCTTTGGCTCGGGCCGGATTCCCGGCGCCGCAGTTCTGCGAGATGAAGGGGGCCAGCACGGAAGAGAGCGCCATCATCACGATGAGCAGCAAGGCCTCGACCCGGGATGCCGCGCCGTAGGCGGCGACCACCTCGGTTCCGAGCCCGGCGAAAATGATCATCAACACGGCGTTGGCCAGTGGGTTGAGCATGTTGGTAAACGATGCGGGCACCGCCACATGGAGCAGGGCGCGCCAATGGGCCAGCAGCTGAGGGCGGGGGGAGAGGCGCCAGGTCAGCAGCGTCTCCCGCTTGCGCAGCAGATGGAGGCTGACCAGCATGGCCATCAGCCAGGAGAGGGAAGTGGCGATGGCGGCTCCCCGAATGCCCCACTCGGGGAAGGGGCCCGGCCCGAAGATGAGCAGAGGATCCAGCACGCCGTTGACCAGACCGGCGACCCCCATCACCAGACTGGGGGTTTTGGTATCCCCCGTCGTCCGGATGGCCGCATTACCGACCATGGGCACGACCAGCATGGGGACGGTCAGATACCAGATGAGCATGTAGTCGTGGATGAGGGAGATGAGCTCGACGCTGGCCCCCAGCAGGGTGAACAGAGGGGTAATGGTCAATGCCCCCAGCCCGGCGAGCAGACTCACCAGGATGACGGCAAGGAACAGGCAGTCTGTGGTGATGCGGGCTGCCTCGTCATGGCGACCCTGCCCCAGGGCATGACCGAGCAGGGCGCACAGGCCCGCCCCCAGCCCCATGGTCAGGGAGGTGACGACAAAGGTGACCGGGAAGGTGAAACTGATGGCGGCCAGCGCCTGGGTACCCAGCATGCCGATGAAGAAGGTATCGACCAGGTTGAAGGCCAGGATGGCGATGATGCCCAGGATCATGGGGCCCGTCATGCGCAGCAGCATGGGCGTCATGGGAGCGGTCAGCATGGGATTGGGTCGGCTCAAGGCAGAGTCTCTAGGTGCTTTGGGCCTGAATGCTGGCCGTCTCCATCCGCCTTCCTGATTGGGGATGGGTGATCCATCGAAGGTGTTCATAGTACGTGAAAATATTTTTTTTGTATTTGCCCTTGAAGGGCTAGCCCTGTTGCCCCAGATCAGGGGCATGACAAATTTGGCCGATTGCGGCCATTCCTCAAGCAACACAGAGACTCATTTTGGGAGAGTTATCGATGAAAATTCGTCCACTGCACGACCGCGTCATCATCAAGCGCATCGAAGCTGAAGCCAAATCCGCTGGCGGCATCGTCTTGACTGGCACTGCGGCCCAGAAGTCCACCCGTGGTGAAGTTCTTGCCGTGGGGACTGGTCGAATTCTGGACAATGGGGATGTCAAAGCACTGGCCGTCAAGGTGGGTGACAAGGTGATCTTCAACGAAGGCTACGGCGTGAAGACCGAAAAGCTGGATGGCCAGGACGTACTGATCCTGTCCGAAACCGACATCCTGGCGATTGTCGAAGAGTAATCACCCTCCCTCTTTTCCCGAATTGATTTAAGGATTGAAGAACATGGCAGCTAAAGAAGTTAAGTTTGGCAACGAAGCTCGCATCAAAATGCTGGAAGGCGTCAACATCCTGGCCGATGCCGTCAAGGTGACCCTGGGCCCGAAAGGCCGCAACGTGGTACTGGACAAGTCCTTCGGCGCCCCGACCATCACCAAGGATGGCGTCTCCGTTGCCCGTGAAATCGAGCTGGAAGACAAGTTCCAGAACATGGGTGCCCAGATGGTCAAGGAAGTCGCTTCCAAGGCCAATGACGCCGCCGGTGACGGTACCACCACTGCCACCGTACTGGCTCAAGCCATCGTCAACGAAGGCCTGAAGGCCGTTGCCGCCGGCATGAATCCCATGGATCTGAAGCGTGGTATCGACAAGGCCGTTGTGGCTGCCGTTGCCGAGCTGCAAGCACTGTCCACTCCCTGTGCCGACAACAATGCCATTGCCCAGGTAGGCACCATCTCCGCCAACTCCGACGAGAAGGTCGGCAAGCTGATTGCCGAAGCCATGGACAAGGTCGGCCGTGACGGCGTCATCACCGTGGAAGACGGTCAGGGCCTGGACGACGAGCTGGCGGTGGTAGAAGGCATGCAGTTCGACCGCGGCTACCTCTCCCCTTACTTCGTGAACAAGCCGGAAACCGGCTCCGTCGAGCTGGATGACCCCTTCATCCTGCTGGTGGACAAGAAAGTCTCCAACATCCGCGAAATGCTGCCGGTGCTGGAAGGTGTGGCCAAGGCGGGCAAACCGCTGATCATCGTGGCCGAAGACGTGGAAGGCGAAGCGCTGGCGACCCTGGTGGTCAACACCATGCGTGGCATCGTGAAAGTGGCCGCCGTCAAGGCGCCGGGCTTCGGTGATCGCCGCAAGGCCATGCTGCAGGATATCGCCATCCTGACCGGTGGTACCGTGATCTCCGAAGAAGTGGGCATGGAGCTGGAAAAAGCGACCCTGGAAGATCTGGGCCGTGCCAAGCGCATCGTCATCACCAAAGAGAACACCACCATCATCGATGGCGTGGGCGATGCTGCCCTGATCGAAAGCCGCGTGGCCCAGATCCGTCAGCAGATCGAAGAGACCTCTTCCGATTACGACCGTGAGAAGCTGCAAGAGCGCGTGGCCAAGCTGGCCGGCGGTGTTGCCGTGATCAAGGTGGGTGCTGCCACTGAAGTTGAAATGAAAGAGAAGAAAGCCCGTGTTGACGATGCCCTGCACGCCACTCGCGCAGCCGTGGAAGAAGGCGTGGTTGCCGGTGGTGGTGTAGCGCTGGTGCGCGTTGCTGCCAAGTTGGCCTCCCTGCGTGGTGACAACGAAGACCAGAACGTCGGTATCAAGGTTGCCCTGCGCGCCATGGAAGCCCCGCTGCGTCAAATCGTCATCAACGCCGGCGAAGAAGCCTCCGTCATCGCCAATGCCGTGAAGAACGGTGAAGGCAACTACGGTTACAACGCCTACACCGAACAGTACGGCGACATGCTGGCCATGGGTATCCTGGACCCGACCAAGGTAACCCGTTCTGCCCTGCAGTTCGCCTCGTCCGTCGCTGGCCTGATGATCACCACAGAGTGCATGATCTCCGAGCTGCCGAAGAAAGATGCACCTGCCATGCCTGATATGGGTGGCATGGGCGGTATGGGTATGATGTAATCCCGTCAAGTCATCAAACGGCTCGCTTTTGCGGGCCGTTTTTTTTAGTGCTACTAAGCTGAAGTTGTTGATAGTGAAATGATCTGAGGTGAACATGCGATACTTATGGCTTCTCCCGTTACTCCTTTCCCTGGCCTTGCCGGGCATGGCGCAGGCGACACCACAGGGGCCGGTCATTCTCAAGGTGACGGGGAATCTGGACCCTGCCGATCCGGCAGATGGAGAGGTGCTGTTCGATATGGCCATGATCCAGGCGCTGCCGCAGCATGAGGTGGTTACGAGCAATCCCTGGGTGGACAAACCGCACAAATACGTGGGGCCGAAACTGGCGGACGTGCTGACGGAGGTGAAGGCCAACGGCAAGAGCATCACGCTCACCGCCCTGAACAGTTTCCAGATCCGGATCAACTGGGATAAGGTCAAGCAATACGATCCTATTCTGGCCTGGCAGGATGACGGGATGACCATGCGGGTACGTGACAAGGGGCCGCTCTGGTTTATCCTGCCACTGGATCAGCATCCCGAACTCAGGCGTTCCGAGTTCACCGACATGATGATCTGGCAACTGAGTGCGATCGACATTCAGCAGTAAAACGGTGGTTTACGGGAGTACTGGGTGAAAGCGAAGACCAGGGCCTGGCCCTTACTCGGCGTTCTTTATCTATCCATTCTGTTGTTCACGGGTAGCACCCTCTATTGCCTGGTGCAGATACAAAATGCGACCCGGGTGATGGAGAAGTACACCTATGACGTCTCTTGGGCATTGATGCAGTTGCAGCTCGAGCTGGGCCGCTTTCTCAATGCCGTCGAGATTTACCACTATGGCGGCATAGACCAGGAAGCCCTGCTGCTCCGCTATGACATTCTCTGGAGTCGTACTCCCATCCTCCTGAGCGGCCAATTGAGAAAAAGCCTCGCGGACAATCCAAAGACGCTGCGGCTGGTGAAACTGACCGAAAGCAGTATCCGCAAGCTGGAGCCTGATTTGGTCAGGCTCAAACCGGGGACGCCGGATTACCAGCAAGTCATGATGACACTGGCGCCCTTGCAGGAACCCCTCTCTTACTCTCTTGCTTCCGTCATGCAGAACAACATCAACGTCTATACGGGCAACGACGCGCGTTTTGGCCAGTTGCGCAATGCCCTGCTGTTCATGGTGTCGGGGCTGGTGGTGTCCGTCATTCTGCTCAGCGGCCTGCTGGTGCGAGAAGCCAGGCGCCATTTCAGGACGGCTAGGATCGATCCCCTCACCGGGCTCGCCAACCGGCTGGCGCTGCTGGAAAAGATGGATGCCTATGTCACCCGTGACACCTCCTTCGGACTGGTGCTGGTCGACATCAACGACTTTCGTGATATCAACAGCAAGTTTGGCTACAACACAGGGGACCTCCTGTTGCAAGAGGTGGCAAAGCGGTTGCGCGCCCTGTGCGAAAACGGGGAGTGGGTGGCGCGTTTGGGGGGAGATCAGCTTGCCATGCTGCAACGGGAGGGGAGCGATCTTCGCCAGGTCAGGGAGCTCGTGGCCAGAGTACTCCACTCCATCAAGCAAGACATCATCATCGACAACTACCCTTTTCGGCTTGAGGTTGGTATCGGTATCGCCTTCTTCCCGACCGACAGCAACCAGACCCAGGAGTTGCTCAGCCGGGCGGAGCAGGCCCTCTCTCACAGCCGCAAGACCCATGTTCCCTATGTCATCTATGACAGTTCCCTGCTCAACGAGACGGCCAGGCGCAAGCATCTTGCTTCCGACATGGTGATGGCACTGGAGCACAATGCGCTCGAGCTCTATTACCAGCCCATCGTCAATCTGGAAAGTGGCCGCTGTGAAGCCGTGGAGGCGCTGCTGCGCTGGCGCCATCCCGAGCTTGGCTTTATCCCGCCCAACGAGGTGATCCAGGTGGCGGAAGAGTTTCAGCTGGCTGAGAAACTGGGTGGTTGGGTATTGAATACCGCATGTGAGCAACTGCATCAGTGGCAGCACCTGGGTTTGGTGGACTTGCAGATGTGCGTGAACATCTCCCCGGGCATGTACCAGCGCAACCTGTTGAAGTTGGTGGCCAGAGCGCTGATGGAGCACCATATTCCCGCGTCCAGCCTGGTGCTGGAGGTGACGGAAGACACCACCATGCGCGAGGTCAAGAACTCGCTGCAGTTGATGCAGGATCTCAGCCAGCAGGGGGTACATCTGGCCCTTGACGACTTCGGCACCGGCTACTCCTCCCTCAGCTATCTGCAGAAGCTGCCGGTGAGCAAGGTGAAGATAGACAGGTCCTTCATTCAAGGTATCGACACCTCTATCGAGGCGGCCGAACTGGTCGCCAACATCTGCCGTATGGGCTCCATGCTTGGCAAGAAACTGGTATGTGAAGGGATCGAGACCCAGGGGCAGCTCGATGTGCTGCGCTCATTGACCGACATACATCTGTATGGGCAGGGATATCTGTTCAGTCGCCCGGAGCATGCTGAAAAGGCCTATCAGACATTGCTGGAGATGGAAGAGCGCTGGTTGGCCCGGCGTTCGCCGGACAAGGCATATCTGCGTTGAACGATATGGCTCATGTCTCACCGGGCCCGGCCGATAGTCTCTTGGCAGGAGGTACACAATGGATATTTCTAGTTCTGCAAATGCGTCGTTCGGTTCTGCACTGATGGTGGCCAGCCTGGCCAAAAAGCAGCAGACCCAGGAAGGCGAATCCGCACTGAAACTGCTGGAAACAGCAGCGCAATCCGCTCCGGCTGCGCCGACATCGGCCAGTGCTTCCCTCGGAAGCAAGATCGATATCCGCGTCTGAGCGATAAAAAAGCCCCCATCTCTCGATGGGGGCTTTCTTTTTATTGGGCTGTTATCTGCCAGGCTCAGACCGGGAAAGGGGCCGGTGCCTCGAAGGTCATCCGCTCGCCGCTTCTGGGGTGGCTGATGGTCAGGCTGGCCGCATGAAGATAAAGGTGCGGTGCAGCCGCCAGCGCATCCGGGTTGGCGTAGAGGTTGTCGCCGAGGATGGGGTGACCCAGCTCCAGCATGTGTACCCGCAACTGATGGGAGCGACCGGTAATCGGGGTCAGCTTGATCAGGCTGTTGCCGTTCTCCACCTTCAGTTTCTGCCACAGGGTGAGGGCATGACGCCCCTCCTCAAAATCCACCTTCTGCTTCGGCCGGTTGGGCCAGTCGACGCAGAGCGGCAGATCCACTTCACCCGCATCCAGCACCGGTTCACCCCACACCCAGGCGAGGTAGTGCTTCTCGGTCTCACGCTCTCGGAATTGCCGGCTCAGCTCCCGGTGGGAGTTGGGGGTGAGCGGGATCACCAGCACGCCGGTAGTCGCCATGTCGAGGCGATGGGCAGCCGCCGCTTTGGGGTGCTGCTGCTTGACCCGATGGAGCACGCTATCTTCATTCTCGGGGCCGCGCCCGGGGACGCTCAGCAGGCCAGTGGGCTTGTTGACCACCATGATGTCCTTGTCCTTGAACAGGATATCGAGCCAGGGTTCCAGGGGCGGTGAGTATACAAACATAGCGTCTCGCATCTTGGGTCAAAGCGGGGGCAAGCCCCCATCAGTTATGGGTTACCACGATAAAAGTGCATGGCAGCCAACTCGCGTTGGGCCTGGCCATTATCAACCAGATGATGCCTGCACCGTTTTGTCAGTTATGGGTTACCACGATAAAAGGGCATGGCAGCCAACTCGCGTTGGCCTGGCCATTATCAACCAGATGATGCCTGCACCGTTTTGTCAGTTATGGGTTACCACGATAAAAGTGCATGGCAGCCAACTCGCGTTGGGCCTGGCCATTATCAACCAGATGATGCC
>NZ_JAPDBP010000034.1:0-3469 GCF_027705305.1 Aeromonas sp. QDB17 | reverse complement strand
TTGTCAGTTATGGGTTACCACGATAAAAGTGCATGGCAGCCAACTCGCGTTGGGCCTGGCCATTATCAACCAGATGATGCCTGCACCGTTTTGTCAGTTATGGGTAACCACGATAAAAAGTGCATGGCATCCAGCTTGAGCTGGGTCTGGTCGTTATCAACCAGATGATGCCTGCACAGTTTTATCAGTTATGGGTAACCACAATAAAGCGGATGGCATCCAGCTTGAGCTGGGTCTGGTCGATCAGGTGGTGCAATTCTGCCTGCAGATTGCGCAGATATTCCAGCTCGCTGTCGCGCACATTCGGGTTGACCGCCTTGAGTGCCTCCAGCCTGTCCAGATCCTGTTGCAGGGTCTGCGCCATCTGGGCACGGGCCTTGTCTACAATCCCGGCTTTCAGTTCGTTGGCAATGACCTCGCCCTTGCCAATCAGGCCGTGGATCACCGGCTGGGATGCGGTAACCAGCTTGCTGCCAAGGTGGCGGTTGACCGGTGTCAGCTGGCGGTTGAAGGCATCGAATGCCACCTTCTCTCCCAGATTCTGGCCGTTCTTGTCCATCAGAAGACGGATCGGCGTCGGCGGCATGAAACGGTAGAGCTGGGGATGAGCCGCGGACTCGGCAACGAAGATCAGCTCAAGCAGGATGGAGCCGACCGGCAGCGCCTTGTTCTTGAGCAGTGCGACCGAGGTGGCACCGATCTCGGAACCCAGGATCAGGTCGATACCGCCGCGCATCATGGGGTGATCCCAGGAGAGCAGCGCCATGTCATCCCGTGACAGGGCGGTGTTGCGATCGAAGGTGATGGTCATGCCGTCTTGCGGCAGGCCCGGGAAGCTCGGCACCAGCATGTGATCCCCGGGAGTCAGCACCAGCGCATTTTCACCACGATCATCCTGGTTGACGCCGATCTCGTCGAACATCTTGAGGGCGAAGGAGATCATGCCGGTGTCGTCATCTTCGGCGGCTAGCTTCTCGACCAGCTGCTGGGCGGTCTCGCCACCGCTGGAGTGGATTTCCAGCAGGCGATCGCGACCCTGTTCCAGTCTGGCCTTGAGCGGCTCGTGCAGTTCGCGGGTCTTGGCCAGCAGGGCGTCGAGGGGGCCCTGCTCGCCGGTGTTGGCGGCCAGCAGCTCGAACAGCTCGTCACGTACCGCTTCGAACACCGGGCGGGCCGTCGGGCAGGTCTGCTCGAATGCATCCAGACCATCGTGATACCAGAGCTGCAGGGCGCGCTGTGCAGTCCCTTCCAGATAGGGGACGTGGATCTCGACGGTATTCTGCTGACCGATACGGTCCAGTCGGCCGATACGCTGTTCCAGCAGATCCGGGTTGAGGGGCAGATCGAACAGCACCAGATGGCTGGCAAACTGGAAGTTGCGGCCTTCTGAGCCGATCTCGGAGCAGAGCAGCACCTGAGCGCCCCCCTCAGCTTGAGCGAAATAGGCGGAGGCCTTGTCCCGCTCGAGGATCGACATTCCTTCGTGGAACACGGCGCCACGGATCCCTTCACGGGTGCGCAGCGCCTCCTCCAGCGCGATGGCGGTGGCTGCTTCGGAGCAGATCACCAGCACCTTCTGCTGACGGGCTGATAGCAGCAGCTCCAGCAACCATTCGACGCGCGGGTCGAACTGGGTCCAGGTAGCGTTGTCGCCTTCGAACTGCTGGAAGATCTTCTCGGGATAGAGGTAGCGCAGGGCACGGGTCTGCAGATCGCCGCCATTGCCACCCATCATGCCCATCACCTTGATGGCGGTCTTGTACTGCTCCGGCAGCGGCATGGGGTAGACGTTGAGGTGGCGCTCCGGGAAGCCCTGAATATTGGCGCGGCTGTTACGGAACAGCACCCGGCCGGTGCCATGCTGATCCAGCAGCTTGGCGACCGCCTGCTGACGGGCGGCGCTATCGCTCAAGTCCAGCCCTTCCAGCTGGCTGGCGAGGATTTGCTTGGCTTCATTGCTCAGGGTCTCGCCATCCAGCAGCTCCTGGGCTGCGCTCGCGACCTGACCGTAGGCCTGCTCCTCGGCGAGGAAGGCGTCGTAGTCGTAGAAACGCTCCGGGTCGAGCAGGCGCAGACGAGCAAAGTGACTCTGGTGGCCCAGCTGATCAGGGGTCGCGGTCAGCAGCAGCACGCCCGGTACTTGTTCGGCCAGCGCTTCCACCATTTCGTAGGCGCGGCTGGGGGCCTCCTCACTCCACTCCAGATGGTGCGCTTCGTCGACAACCAGCAGATCCCACTCGGCTTCCAGCACTTGTTCAAAGCGACGACGCTTCTTGCGCAGGAAGTCGAGGCTGCAGATCACCAGCTGTTCGGTCTCGAAGGGGTTCTCCGCATCGGCGAACGCCTCGATGCAGCGCTCCTCGTCAAACAGGGAGAAGTGCAGGTTGAAACGGCGCAGCATCTCGACCAGCCACTGGTGCTGGAGCGTTTCGGGCAGCAGGATCAGCACCCGATGGGCGCGGCCGGAGAGCAACTGCTGATGAATGATCATGCCTGCTTCGATGGTCTTGCCCAGACCCACCTCGTCTGCCAGCAATACGCGCGGGGCGTAGCGGTGACCCACTTCATGGGCGATGTAGAGCTGGTGCGGGATCAGACTGACTTTCCCGCCAGCCAGGCCGCGAGTCGGGTTGCGGCGACGCTGGTGCTGGTTGACCAGCGCTTCGTAGCGCAGGGTAAAGCGGGACATCCGGTCAATCTGGCCGGCGAACAGGCGATCCTGCGGCTTGTTGAACTTGATGAAGTTGTTGAGAAACACTTCCTTGAGGGCAATCGGCTCACCATTGTCGGTGCGAACACCTGCATATATAAGCAGGCCATCTTTCTCCTGCACTTCATCGACCGTCATGGTCCAGTCTTCGTGGCTGGCTATCTGATCGCCCACATTGAAGCTGACCCGGGTGACCGGTGCCTCTTCTTTGGCATACATGCGGTTTTCACCGGTAGCCGGAAACAACAGGGTAACCATACGTCCTTCAACAGCAACGACAGTCCCCAATCCCAGATCCGTCTCTGTATCACTAATCCAACGCTGGCCAAGTGCAAAAGGCATTAAACTCTCCAAAGCCCAAGAGTGTGAGAATCGCAAAGGGGCGCTATGTTACCCGAAGGCGGAAAGCCGATCATCATGGTTGTGCAGCAGGGGAAAGCCAAATCGATACAAGCTTGATCTGCCAACCTGCCAGCCTCAATACAGCATCCGGAATACCAATCTGCAGATCCTTTTCGTGCATTAATTCATCACTGCGGTCGCTTTGTAATCGGTTGAACGATGAAAGCCATCTTTTTGCAATTATCTCCTTGCCAGAACGAATTCGCTCCCTATAATGCGCCTCCATCGACAGGGCAAGCGGTAACGTAAAGCCTGAGTCGGTAGCCTCGAAAAGCCTTTGAAAATAAGGCTTGACTCGAGAAGGCGGTTGAGTAGAATGCCACTCCCGCAGCAGCCAAAAGCTGCGTCGCTCTTTAA
>NZ_JAPDBP010000033.1:0-34486 GCF_027705305.1 Aeromonas sp. QDB17 | reverse complement strand
GCGGTAGTTCAGTCGGTTAGAATACCGGCCTGTCACGCCGGGGGTCGCGGGTTCGAGTCCCGTCCGCTCCGCCACTAAATTGAAAGGCCTTCCCTATCGGGAAGGCCTTTTTGCTTTCTGGCATCTGGGTACGAGCTCAGAGAACAAGAGGCAACCGGCGGATCTGAATCGCCACTTGTGACGGACAACCCGCCTCTTCCCCCCTGTGGTGCTTGCGTGTCTGGCATTGTCCCTTTACCCAGGGCTTACCCTTCGCTCTGGTTCTTTGCTCCTCCATCTTTTCCCAACCCGGCCAATCGACCGGGCTTTGTCGTGTCTGGAGATGAGCATCGCAAGCACGCGAATACGCTCTGGCCGAGAGTGCCAGAGGACCATCGGGAGCTCATATGCGGATAAGAGATAAGCAAAGCGCTTTTTCTTTCTTCATGGAATATGCATAAGCGGGCATGCTGTACTCAACCCAACGATATGGAGTATCACCATGAAACTGCGAATGACCGCTCTCACCGTTCTCTCCCTGCTGGCTCTCGGTCAGGTCCACGCCGCCGAGGTGCGGCTGCTGAATGTCTCCTATGACCCGACGCGGGAGCTGTTCCAGGAGTACAACAGTGCCTTTGCCAAGGAGTGGAAGGCCAAAACCGGCGACGATGTGGTGGTGAGCCAGTCACACGGTGGCTCAGGCAAACAGGCTCGTGCCGTGGTGGACGGACTGGAGGCTGACGTGGTCTCCCTGGCGCTGGCCTATGACGTCGATGCGGTGGCCAAGGCAGGTCTCACCGCCAGCGACTGGGAAGGGCGTTTGGCCAACAATGCCTCTCCCTATACCTCCACCATCGTCTTCCTGGTGCGCAAGGGGAATCCCAAGCAGATCAAGGATTGGGGCGACCTCGTGCGCAAGGATGTCGCCATCATCACCCCCAACCCCAAGACCTCCGGCGGTGCGCGCTGGAATTATCTGGCTGCCTGGGGCTATGCCTTGAAGAAAAGCGGCACTGAAGAGGGCGCCAAACAGTTTGTCAGCGATCTGTTCAAGAATGTGAAGGTGCTGGACTCCGGGGCACGTGGCGCCACCACCAGCTTCATCGAACGCGGGCTCGGGGATGTGTTGCTGGCCTGGGAAAATGAAGCGTTGCTGGTGCTCAATCAGCCGGGCACCAGCGACAAGTTCGAACTGGTGGTGCCCTCGGTCTCCATCTTGGCCGAGCCGCCGGTAGCCGTGGTGGACAAGGTAGCCAAGAAGCATGGTACCGAGGCCGTCTCCAAGGCTTACCTCGAGTATCTCTACTCCGACGAAGGGCAGCGCATTATCGCCAAATACCACTATCGTCCGAGCAATCCGGCGATCCTGAAGGAGACCGCGGCCCAGTTCCCCAACCTGACGCTCTTTACTGTCAAGGATCTGGAAGGAGATTGGGAAAAGGCACAGAAGAAGCACTTCGCCCAGGGCGGATCGTTTGACCAGATTTACCAACCGGGCCGCTAAGAGACGCAGGCCCCTGTGACAACAGATAGGAGTACCACGATGAACAAGATCCTTCTGGTTCCCGGTCTGCACAACAGTGGGCCGGATCACTGGCAGAGCCGCTGGCACCAGCAATTTCCCCAGTGGCAGAGAATGATGGGTCTGCCCTGGGACAAGCCGGATCTCACGGTCTGGAGCGCCAAGCTGGCGAGCAAGCTCAGGAGCCGGCGCAGCCGGGTCCACCTGGTCGCTCACTCCTTCGGCGCTCTGACGGCCATCGCTGCCGCCAGACTGCAACCAGACAAGGTTTCTTCCATCTTCATCGTTGCCCCTGCCGATCCTGCCCGTTTCGGTATCCCGGATGAGGTGTTGGCGGGGTCCATCAAGGTCTCTGCCCAGTTGATCGCCAGCCGCAATGACCCCTGGATGAGTTTCGAGCGGGCAGAGTTCTGGAGCCGGCAGTGGCAGGTGCCCTTGTTCGATGCGGGGGAGGTGGGCCATATCAATGCCCAGTCCGGCCATGGGGAGTGGCACCAGGGGCTCGCTTTGCTCGGCACCCTATACCGCCGTGCCGAAATGGTGGTGGAGCCTGCTCCTGCCGAGTGGGGCAAGCAGGCCGCACTCAGTTTTAGATGAGGGACCCTCGGATTGTCTCGGCACGATTTCTAGGCGGGCTGGCAACTTGGCCAGCGTGACTGACTTTGCATGTTCCCGGTTTTACCGCTCCGTCTTTTAGGTCTTTTATTTATATAAAAGACCTTTTTTTATGCTTATCGCTCTAAAAGCCTTGTTCCACCATTGTTAGATAAAAAAGTGCTTAGCAAAGGCATTATTGGTGTTTGTTGTCCCTGGCCGCCGTGAGCAAAATCGTCACATCCAAAGTATTTATAACAAACGGATGTGTTATGCGATTAAGTTCTTATTCCGTCCTGCCAGGCCTGGGGCCAACGCTGGGCTTCAGTCTGCTCTATCTGGGCATACTGGTGCTGCTGCCGCTCTCGGCACTGGTGCTGTTTGCGGTGAACAACCTGAGCGCCGCCGAGTTCTGGCAGGTGATCGGCTCCCCCCGGGTGCTCGCCTCCTTTCGCCTGAGCTTTGGCGCCGCCTTCATTGCCGCCCTGCTCAACAGTCTGTTCGGTCTGATACTGGCCTGGGTACTGGTGCGCTATACCTTCCCCGGCCGCAGACTGGTGGATGCGCTGATCGACCTGCCCTTTGCCATGCCGACTGCCGTCTCCGGCATCGCCCTGTGCGCCATCTTTGCCCCCAACGGCTGGATTGGCCAATGGGTCGCTCCGCTGGGCATCGAGCTTGCCTACAACCCCATAGGGGTGGTCATTGCCCTGACCTTTATCGGGCTGCCCTTTGTGGTGCGTACCCTGCAGCCGGTGCTGCGGGAAGCGGAGAGCGAGCAAGAGGAGGCGGCCGCGAGCCTGGGTGCCAACCGCTGGCAGACCTTCATCCGGGTACTGTGGCCGACCCTGGTACCTGCGCTGCTCACCGGTTTTGCCCTAGCGTTTGCTCGCGGCGTGGGGGAGTACGGCTCTGTCATCTTCATTGCCGGCAACCTCCCCATGGTGTCCGAGATTGCCCCCCTGATGATCATGAGTCACCTGGAGGAGTATGACTACGCCGGTGCATCGGCCATTGCGTCCGTCATGCTGCTCATTTCCTTTGTGCTGCTGTTGCTCATCAACAAGTTGCAAGCCTGGAGCTGGGCTCGCATCGGAGGAAGCCGTATATGAACGCCTCTACTGCACATCTCGATCAGGCCCAGGAGTCCGCTCCGGTCACCCCGGCGCGTCATCCCCCGGTGACCCATGAACCGGTCTGGGTCAAATGGCTGCTGGTCACCGTCGGTCTGGGCTGGTTTGCCGCCTTGCTGCTGTTGCCGCTGGCCACCGTCTTCATCCAGGCGCTGAGCCCGGGTCTGGCCTTCTTCTGGCACGCCATCAGCGAGCCGGATGCCCTGAGCGCCCTGGGGCTGACCGCCCTGGTGACGCTCTGCTCGGTGCCCCTGAACCTGCTGTTCGGGCTGGCCGCTGCCTGGGCCATCGCCCGGTTCCGCTTTCCTGGCCGGCAACTGCTTATCACCCTCATCGATCTGCCGTTCTCGGTCTCGCCGGTCATCGCGGGCTTGATGTTCGTGCTGCTGTTCGGCAGTCGCGGCTGGTTCGGCGAGTGGCTCAGCGAGCACGACATCAAGATCATTTTCGCTACCCCGGGGATCATCCTGGCGACCACCTTCATCACTGTGCCCTTCGTGGTTCGCGAGCTGCTGCCCCAGATGGAGGCGCGGGGCCCGGAGGAAGAGGAGGCCGCCATCATGCTGGGGGCGAGCGGGTTGCAGATGTTCTGGCGGGTGACCCTGCCCGGCATCCGCTGGAGCCTGATGTATGGCCTGCTGCTCTGTACCGCCCGGGCGGTGGGGGAGTTTGGCGCTGTCTCCGTGGTGTCCGGCCACATTCGCGGCCAGACCAACACGCTGCCGCTGCACATCGAGATCCTTTACAACGAGTACCAGACCGGTGCCGCCTTCGCGGTGGCCAGCCTGCTGGCGCTGTTCGGGATCTTCACCCTGCTGGGTGAGACCCTGCTGGCCAGGCTGCGCGGCCAACCGACCCAGTCCCATTGATCCCGAATTAACGGTTATAGGAGAGGCATTCATGAGCATTCAGGTTCAAGGGCTCAACAAGCATTTCAATCAGTACGCGGCGCTGGCCGACATCAACCTCGATTTTCACGACGGTGAGCTGGTCGCCCTGCTCGGCCCCTCCGGCTGCGGCAAGACCACCTTGCTGCGGATCATCGCCGGGCTGGAGCAGGCGGACAGTGGCAGCGTCATCATCCGCGGCGAGGATGCCTCGGATCTCCATGTGCGCGAGCGCAACGTTGGCTTCGTGTTCCAGCACTACGCCCTGTTTCGCCACATGACGGTATTCGAGAACGTGGCCTTTGGCCTGAGGGTCAAGCCGCGTAGCGAACGCCCGGACGAGGCGGCCATCCGCACCCGGGTCAAGGAGCTGCTGGATCTGGTGCAGCTCAGCCACGTCGCGGCACGCTACCCGACCCAGCTCTCCGGTGGTCAGCGCCAACGGGTCGCCCTGGCCCGGGCCCTGGCGGTGCAGCCCAAGGTGCTGCTGCTGGACGAGCCTTTCGGCGCCCTCGATGCCCAGGTGCGCAAGGAGCTGCGCCGCTGGCTGCGTGAGCTTCACGACGAGCTGCATGTCACCAGTCTGTTCGTGACCCACGATCAGGAAGAGGCCCTGGAGGTGGCGGATCGGGTGGTGCTGATGAACGCCGGCAAGGTAGAGCAGATTGGCACCCCTGCCGAAGTGTATGATCAGCCCGCCAGTGCCTTCGTGCACAGCTTCCTTGGCAGCGTAAACCTGTTTCGTGGCAGGGTGGCCGGGCAGGGGCTCGGCATCGGTGAACAGCAACTGGGTGGCCCCATCCCCTCCCATCTGGCAGAAGGGAGTGCGGCCATTGCCTATGTGCGCCCCCACGAGCTGGAGATCCTGCCCTCGGATGCCCCCGGTGGCATTCGCGCCACCATTACCCGCCTGCTGCCCATGGGGCCGCGCATCCGGGTGGAACTGCGTGGCGATGGGGAGACGGGAGGCGCTCACTACGAGGCCGAACTGAGCAAGGAGGCCGCCCGGGCCTTTGCCCCCGGCCAGGGGGTGCGTCTGGTGGCCAGGCAGGCACAGCTCTATCCCGACTACCAGATCTGAGGGCAAGCCGCGAGGTGCGGCCCTCTGTCAGGCTTGCTGCCGGGCTATGATCCCGGCAATCCACAACAAGAGGACGGTGGCACGAGCCACCGCCACTCAGCGCAGGAGGCGATGAGGTGAACTTTCAGCAATTGCGAATCATTCGGGAGGCGGCACGGCGGGATTACAACCTGACCGACGTGGCCAATGCCCTCTTTACTTCCCAGTCCGGGGTCAGCCGCCACATTCGCGAGTTGGAGGAGGAGCTGGGGCTCGCCCTCTTCATTCGCTATGGCAAGCGTCTGCTCGGCATGACCGAGCCGGGCAAGGAGTTGCTGGTGATCGCCGAGCGTATCCTGGGGGATGCCGACAACATCCGTAAACTGGCGAGCACCTTTGCCAATCGCGACTCGGGCCGGCTGCTTATCGCGACCACTCATACCCAGGCCCGTTATGCCCTGCCGAGGGTAGTGAAGGCGTTTCGGGAGCAATTTCCCCTGGTACAGCTGGAGCTGCGTCAGGGGAGCCCGGAGGAGATAGTGCGGCTGGTGCAGACCGGCGAGGTGGACATCGGCATCAGCAGCGAGCAGCTCGACAAGAGCGAAGGGGTGGTGGCCTTTCCCTACTACCGCTGGCACCACAATATCGTCGTGCCGGAGCAGCACCCTCTCACCGCCGAGCGGGAGCTGACCCTGGCCGCTCTGGCCCACTGGCCCATCGTCACCTATCAGGCCGGCCTCACCGGTCGGGCGCGGGTGGATGATGCCTTTGCCGAGGCGGGCATAGTGCCGCAGATCCTGCTGACCGCCCAGGACTCAGACGTCATCAAGACCTATGTCGAGCTGGAGATGGGGGTGGGCATACTGGCGGACATGGCGTTCGATTCCCAGCGGGACAAGGGACTGGTGCAACTGGACGGCAGCCGGTTGTTTGCGCCGCACACCGCCTGGATCGGCCTCAAGCAGGGGCAGTTCCAGCACAACTTTGCCTGGCAGTTCATCCAGCTCTGCAACCCCGAGCTGGCGCTGGCGGAGATCCAGGCCCGCGCCATGAGCAACGAGCCCCTGCTCGATTACCAGATTTGAACCGAGGGGTGGATGAAAAACGGGGAGCCATGGGCTCCCCGTTTTGTTGATGGTGTCATGTCGTGCCTGCGGCTCAGTTCACCTGGATCCAGGCATCCTGCCAATTGGTACCTACCCCGGGTTCATACTGGGTGGCCGTGCTCGCCCACTGGCTGCACCAGCCGCTGTAGGGGAAGGGTTTGCACTGATAGACCTTGCCGTTTTTCGGCTGCAGCACCCGGGTTCCGGCGGTGTAGGACTTGAGGCCGTCCGGGAAGGTGAACTGGTAATCGCCCCCGCTTGCCGGATCCTTGAACATGAGATCCAGGGTCTGCTGCACCGCGTCACCACCGGCCTTGGGTTTGCCCTCGATCACCAGCTGATGGTGGCCCGCACTCAAGCCGGTCAGCGCCATGGAGAAACTCTGGCTGCCGTCCTTGATGTCGGCACTGCTCTGTCCCCTGGCGACACCGCCGTGGTCATAGAGGGTGTTGGTGATGGCGAGATCCCCCTGGGCCGTGACGGTGAACATCAGGGTGAGCTTGCCGTTGTCGAGCGTGTAGTCGCTCGCCAGACCGCTCACGCTGATCCCGTTCTCCACCGGGGGCTGCTGTTGCTCAAGCTGGATCTCGACCCGTTGCAGGTTGCTGCCAGCCTTGAGGTAGACCGGGTTCTGGCCATAGACGGGGTTGAACTGGCCGTCCGTACCTTGCTGGCCTGCACGGATCTGGCTCTGCTCGGCGTTGATCTTGCTCGCCAGGGCGTGGGCCCAGTTGTTCTTCTGGCCCTGCCCGGCGCTGGCGATGGTCAGCTCGGTCTGGAGATCGGTGCGCTCGCCATTGGCATCGAACACCCGGGTTCTCGCTTTGTCACCCGCCACCAGGTCGATGGAGGGATAGATGGTCCCTCCCTGGCTCCAGGTCAGCGGTGGCTGGGTGCCATCCTTGAACCGGGCGTCGATCAGGTTGTAGAAGCTGTTGGCGGTATCCCCTACCTCCCACACCCCGAGAATGACCTGATAACCGGTACGCGGGGGCAGGGTGCACTGATGGGTCACCTGTTTGGGGGGCTGCACCATGTTGCCATCGATGACGCAGAAGGGATTGAGATCGAACGCATCCCGGGTGAGGGGCTGGTTCGGGTTCCAGTCCTGCTTGGTGAGGTAGTAGCGCCAGTTGCGGGTCACGTGGTTGGCGGTGAAGGTCCAGCTGATGGCGAAGGGACCTGCCTGCACCTCACGCTTGGTCCAGCGATCGAGGGTCTGGGTGTTGAGCTCGCCGAATTGAGGGTGACCGGCCGAGGCTATCTGGCCGTCGGCGGGGCCGCCATCGGGGAAGCCGGAGGGGGCTTCCAGGCTCTGGGGTTCCCACTGGATGGCGCCACACTGGCTGTTGCCCCCTGTCTTGCACAGGTAGTTGCGCCCTTCGGGCTGGCTGATGTAGCCGTGAGCGAGTACGCCGCCACTGGCCAGCAGCGCCAGCGCTGCCGCGAGATGGGTGAGTCGGATATTTGCTGCCATACATTCCTCTGTTCGGTGATGTGGGCAGTCACGTTGGCAGGGGAGTTCCCCGAAACACGGTGCTGCAACCCCGCTATCCTGGACAGCTTGTCTTTAGACCGGAGGCTTTGCGTCCTGGCCTTTCAACCAGTTTGCCAAATGACTACAGAAAGGATCATGGTGCCGCCTGTGGCGACCACTCATCATGACTATATTTTGTTAAAAAATTAAGTGTAAAAATTGACAGTGCCATCTCATCGGAGCAGCGCATCAGCGGCAGATCACTCCATCGGGATCTGCGCGCTGGTTCAGTGCGAGAGGGTGGTCCGAGAGAGGCTCCCGTGGCCATGAGAGGAAAGGAGCCCCTGCCAGCCTGGCAGGGGCTCACGGGGCCACTCAGTGGCGGGGTTGCATGCCTGCTCGGGAAGAGGACGCCTGGGTCGGTCGCATCATCCTGTCCTGGGCTTGGGCGTTGTCGAGCTTGAACACCGCCAGTCGCTCGTCGAGGCTTCGGGAGAGACCGGCCAGCAGTTCGCTCTCCTGGGCCAACTGGGAGGCCGCCTGGGACATCTCTAGCGCCGAGTCGTTGATGCCGCTGACGTTGCGGTTCATGTCTTCCGCCACCATGCTCTGCTGCTCCGCCGCCGTGGCGATCTGGGTCGCCATGTCACTCACGTGCTGGATGTGATTGACGATGAGGGAGAGATCCTGCCCCGCCTTCTCGGACTGGTTGACGCTGCTCTCCGCCAGCTTGCGGCTGGCGTCCATGGCGTTGGCGGCGGTGACAGCCCGTTGCTGCAACTGGGTGATGGTACTCTGGATCTCCTCGGTGGAGTGGCGGGTGCGACTGGCCAGCTGGCGCACCTCGTCGGCCACCACGGCGAAGCCACGGCCCTGCTCGCCGGCCCGGGCCGCCTCGATGGCGGCGTTGAGGGCCAGCAGGTTGGTCTGCTCCGAGATGGCGCTGATGACCGCCGTCACCTCGCTTATCTGCATCACTCCCTCCTTGAGCTGGTTGACCTGCGAGGTGGCCTGATCCACCTCGGTGGCCAGCGCCTGGATGCCGTGCACGCTGGCATGGACATCCTGGTTGCCGAGCCCGGCCTCGCTGGTGGCATCCTGGGTGTCGCGGGCCGTATTCTCGGCGTGACCCGCCACGTCGGCGATGGTGGCGCTCATCTCGTTCATGGCGGTGGCGAGCTGGGCGAGCTGATCCCGCTGACTGTTGACCGCCTGGTTGGTCTGTTCGGCGGAGGCGGCGATGCGCAGGGCGGCATCCGCCACGTTGCGGGCCCCCAGGCTCGCTTCCAGCAGGGCGCGGCGGATGGCATCCAGCCCCTGGTTGGTGGAGCTGGCGACGGCGCCGAGCTCATCCCTGCCCAGCACCGGGATGCTGACCACCAGATCGCCAGCTGCGACCCGGGCCATGGCCTTGTTGATCTCGGCCAGGGGATTGACGATGGAGCGGCTGATGGCGAGTCCCAGCAGCCCCATCAACAGGATCACCAGCAAGGTGGCGCCACCCATCCACTCATATTGGGACCACATGGTGGCCTCAATGTCCTGCAACAACACACCGGAGCCCAGGATCCAGCCCCAGGGCTGGTAGCCCGTCACCAGCGACATCTTCTGGGCCGCCTCGCCGGACGGGGAGACCCACTGATACTCCAGCCTGCCCTGGTGGCCGCCCTTGCCGAGATCCACCATGTGCTGCCAGTGGGACTCGGCAGGGTTGTTGCCCATCTGCTGGCCGACCAGCTCGGGTTTGGCGGGATGCACCACCACCCGACGATCTTCATCCAGCACGAACAGGTAGTTGTCCCCGTCAAAGCGCATGCTGTCGAGCATGGCCTTGGCCTGTGCCTTGGCCTGCTCCGGGGGGAGGGTGGCGGCCAGGGCCTGGATCCGGCTCATGGCCAGGTCCAGCACCGCCTGCAGCCTGGCTTCCCGTTCACTCATCAGATTGCGGTGCAGGGCACTGGCCGAGATGAGCAGCAGTGCGATGAAGCCGACCAGGGCCAGTGAGAGCAGCAGCATCAGTTTGCGACTCACGGCAATATCACCGAGCTTGAACATAGTCTTATCCTTACTTTCCCATGCGGGTCTGATTGTGGCCGTTCTAGCGGCCGGACCTGATTATTGTTGTTTTTAACATGCCATTAACTTTCAATGGGTTGCGATGAAAAACAGCCAATTGAGCAGTTTGACAACCAGTATAGCCAGCAGACAGAAACCCTCGCTTTTGATAGCGTGATGGCGCGCATCCCGGCGCACAATTTGTCTGCTCCATTTGCAAGAAGTGTGAATGGGTTGGCATTTCACCAAAAAGGAGTGGGCGCCCCCGTGGTTGCCCCATAACAAGAGGGAAGTTATGAGTTCCATTGCCAGGAATTATCTCAACCAGCTCAATGCCGATTACCTGCAGGTGCACAGACGCAAGGAGGACCTGTTCTGGTCCACCTACATGGGCACCAGCGACGATCAGGCAGGCTTCACCGCGGCCGAACAGGCCTACAAGGCGTTCTGTGCCGATCCTGCCCGCCTGCCCGTGCTGCGGGAGATGCATACCCAGGCCGAAGAGGCGGATCTCAGGCGCGGCCTGGGGGGCTGGATCGCCTTCTTCGAGTGCAACGTCATCGAAGATCCCGGTGCCTCCGCCCTGATGGACGAGCTGGTGGCCGCCGAGGCGGATCTCTTCGCCCGTCGCAAGGGGTTGAAGCTCACCTTGCTGGGTGAGCAGGGCCGCCAGGTGCCCGGCAGTCTGCCCGCCGCCAGCACGGCGCTGGCCGCCAGCAGCGACGAGGCGGTGCGCCAGAGCGCGCTCGCCATGTTCCACACCCTGGAGCAGTGGGTGGTCGACAACGGCTATCTTGACATCGTCGCGCTGCGCAACCGCTTCGCCCGTGCCATGGGCTATCGCGACTACTTCGACTACAAGGTGCACAAGAACGAGCAGATGAGCCCGGAGCAGCTGTTTGCCATTCTTGACGACTTCATCGCCCGCACCGATGCCCGCTTGCACCAGAGTCTGGCGGAGCTGAAAGCGGCCAAGGGGGAAGCAGCCCTGCTGCCCCACAACCTGCGCTACAGCGTGAGCGGCGACGTGACCCGCCAGCTCGACCCTTACGTGCCTTTCTCCCGGGCGCTGAAGGATTGGGTCGAGAGCTTCCGCCGCCTCGGCATCCAGTACCGCGGTGCCACCCTCACCCTGGATCTGCTGACCCGGGAGGGAAAATACGAGAACGGCTTCTGTCACGGCCCGGTGCCGAGCTTCTGGCAGGAGGGGGAGTGGGTGCCAGCGGTGGTCAACTTCACCAGCCTGGCCAATCCGGCCCAGGTGGGCAGCGGCTGGAGCGGGCTCAACACCCTGTTCCACGAGGGCGGCCACGCGGCGCACTTTGCCAACGTCACCGGCAACGCCCCCTGCTTCTCCCAGGAGTTTCCGCCCACCTCCATGGCCTATGCCGAGACCCAGTCCATGTTCTGCGACAGCCTGCTGGACGATGCGGACTGGCTCAAGCGCTATGCCAGAAACGCGGCGGGAGAACCCATCCCCGATGCGCTTATCCAGGCCATGATTGAAGCGCGCCAGCCATTTCGCGCCTTCAACGAGCGCCAGATTGCGCTGGTGGCCTACTTCGAGCGGGATCTCTACGCCATGGCAGAGAGCGAGCGCACCCCGGCCGCCGTGCTGGCCCTGGCCCGCAAGTGGGAGCGCAAGATCCTGGGGGTGGAGAGCCCGCGCCCGCTGCTGGCCATCCCGCACCTTCTGAACCAGGAGTCGGCCTGCGCCTATCACGGCTATCTGCTGGCGCTGATGGCGGTGGAGCAGACCCGCGCCTACTTCTTGAAACGCGACGGCTACCTCACCGACAACCCGCGCATCGGACCGGATCTGGCCGCCCACTACTGGGGACCGGGCAACGGCATGACCCATGACGAGACGCTGCAGAGCCTCACCGGCGAGGGTTTCAGTGCGGTGCCGCTGGCAGAGGCGTGCAACCGGAGTGCCGCCGAGGCGTGGCAACAGGCACAAGCGTGCATGGCGGCGGCGCGGCAGCGCCCACCGGCAGGGGAGGGGACACCCCTCGACGCCCATATCCGGGTGGTGCACGGGACCGAGCTCATCGCCGACAACAGCGAGTCCGAGGCGCGCATGCTGGCAGAGTTCGAGGCCTGGATCCGGCGCCTTGAGACCGCCGAACCAGTGACCCAGGCCTGAGCCCGGTGTTGCACAGTCAAAAGAGCCCCATCAGGGGCTCTTTTCTTGTGCGTTGAGATGGCCTGACCCCATGGTGCCAGCCGGGGATTGGCGGGTGGACAGGCTCAAGTGTCACTGGCGGCGGCGCTGCCCGCTGGTTTTTCTCCCTGCGCCATCTTCCTGGCCTTGACGACCTGCGCTGAGGTGCCCGGTTGCAGGCAAGAGACGACGCCCAGCCCTTGGCAGGGCCTCTGCATGGCGGGTTGACGGCCATTTCCCCCTGCTGGCCACAGATATGTTTCTCCCGATATATTGAGTATTCACGGCGATCCCATATCATGGCGCTCGCTCGCCACCAGAGAGTGGCGACATTCAGATGATTTGCTAACAAGAGAGCCCAGAAGGCTCGCAGAGGGATGGATAGTGAGAGCCGTATTGCTGTGTTTGCTGGGGCTGTGGCCCGCGTTGAGTTTTGCCACTCTGTCCGCCGATATGGTGGTGGTGAAGAAGTCGAGTTACAGCCTGACCCTGATGAAGGATGGCAAGGAAGTGAAGCGCTACTGGATTGCCCTGGGCCCGGCTCCCAAAGGACACAAGCAGCGTGAGGGGGATCAGCGTACCCCGGAAGGTCGCTATACCCTGGACTACAAGAAGAGCAACTCCGGTTTCTACAAGGCTATTCACATCAACTACCCGAATCTGGACGACATCAAGCGCGCCAACGAGCTGGGTGTGAACCCGGGCGGCATGATCATGATCCACGGCCAGCGCAACAGCCTGGGGGATCGCAGGGTGCAGCCGTCCAACTGGACCAATGGCTGCATTGCGGTGCTGAACCACGAGATGGACGAGATCTGGAACGCCATCGAGCCAGGCACCCCCATCATCATCGAGCCCTGATCCCGCCTGCCAACGCCCGCTCTCATGCGGGCGTTGCATTTGTCGCAGACCATGGCGTGACACTGCCTCCTGTGCCGTGCTAGTTTTCCCGGTTCGCATTGGCTGTGACAAGGATGATCCCATGATGTCGGAAACCCGCCTCCCTGCGCCCGAGCGCACGGGGGCGCTCTGGTGGCGTGCCACCCTGGATATGCTCCCGCTCTCCATTTCCGTCATCCCCTGGGGGATACTGTGTGGCGCCCTGGCGCTTCAGGCGGGTATGAGCCCGCTCCAGGCACAGCTGATGTCGCTGCTGGTCTATGCGGGGGCGGCCCAGCTCTCGGCCACCACCCTGTTCGGGGCGGGGACGCCGCTGCTGCCCATCATGGGCTCCACCATGGTGATCACCTCCCAGCATCTGCTCTATGGCTTCACCTTCCGGCGCGACGTGCTGCCGCTCTCCCTGCGCTGGCGGGCCAGTCTCGCCTTCTTCCTGACCGACGAGATGTTTGCGGTGGCGCTGAAAGAGAGGGAGCGCAGCGGCGCCTTCAATCCCGCCTATGCGCTCATCGCGGGCTTTGTCTTCTATCTGTTCTGGAACCTGGCGACCCTGCTCGGCATCGCCGCCGGCCAGTACATTGACGGGCTGGACAAGATGGGGCTGGATTTTGCCATCGCCGCCACCTTTATCGCCATGACGCTCCCCGCCATGAAGAACCTGCCCATGGTGGCGGCCACCCTGGTGAGCGGCGGGACGGCGCTCGTCACCAAGCCGCTGCTGGCGGAGATCCACATCATCGTCTCGGCCCTGGCCGGCATGGTGGTGGGCTATGTGCTGCACCGGATGAGGAGGTGATCATGGGCTGGCTGATGATAGGGCTGCTGGCCCTGATCACTTTCTTCAACCGTTTTGCCTTCTTCTCGCGGTTGACCCGCTATCAACCGGGGGCCGAGATGGGGGCTTTCCTCAGCTTCTCGGCCCAGTCGGTGCTGACCGCCATCTGGCTGCCCATCGTCTTCAGCTATGAGCCCGGCCACGGGCTGGACTGGGATCCGGACTACCTGGCCGCCACCCTGCTGGTGACGGTGCTGACCCTGCTGCGCCTGCCTACCCTGGTGGTGGTGGTCGTCGGCATGGGGGGCTTCTTCCTGCTGCGCTGGCTGGGGGGCGTGGCCCTGTTCTGGCCCTGGTGAAGGATGTGTCGTGATCCGGCATAGCGGATGTCTTGATGGGATATCCGCCCTGTTGGGAATGTCACTTCAAAAAAGGCCTCCCAAGTGTGAGGATTTTGGTTCCACCCGCCACGGAGTGAACTATGTCCTTCACCGAAACCTGCCAGCGCATCGTGCGCGACCCTCTGTTCTCACCGGCCCAGAAGAGTCGGGCCCTGGCGCTCGCCGCCGAAAACGCGTTGCCTTACCCCGAGTTGCCTGCAGACGTCGCCGAGGCGATGACGCAAGGGGTGCTGTGCGACATGTTCGAGGGACACGCCCCCTACAAGCCGCGCTATGTGCTGCCGGACTACGAGAAGTTCCTGACCCAGGGCTCAGCCTGGCTGGAGCTGGCAGCGCCGCGGGATTTCGATGAAGCGCTCGATGCCTTGCGCATCCTCTATCACCACGTTCCTTCCGTCACCGGCATGCCGGTCTGGTTGGGACGGCTCGATCAGCTGCTGCTCCCCTTTGTCGGCGAGCTGGATGACGAGACTCTCTACCGCAAGCTGAAAGGGTTCTGGATCTATCTGGACCGGGTGCTGCCGGACGCCTTTATGCACGTCAACATTGGTCCCAACGACAACCGGATCTGCCGCCTGATCCTGCGCATCGACAACGAGCTCAAGCAGGTGGCCCCCAACCTCACCTTCTTCCACGATCCAGAGCAGACTCCCGACGATCTGCTGCTGCTGGCGGTGAAGAATATCGCCGAGTGCAGCAAGCCGCACATCGCCAACTACCCGATCCATCGCGATACCTTCGACCAGCGTGGTTTTGGCATCGTCAGCTGCTACAACGCCCTGCCGCAGGCCGGTGGTGCCAACACCCTGGTGCGCATCTCCCTCAAGCGGGTCGCCGAGCAGGCACAGGGGATCGATGACTTCCTCGGTTGTCTGCTGCCCCACTACTGCCGCCTCACGTCCCAGCTGATCGCGGTGCGCGCCGCCTTCCTGCACGAGGAGTCCGGTTTCTTCGACAGCTTCCTGGTCAAGGAGGGGCTGCTGGATGAGGATCGCTTCGTCCCCATGTTCGGCATCTACGGCATGGCGGAAGCGGTCAACATCTTGATGGATAAAGAGAATCTGCCGGGCCGCTACGGTCACGACGAAGAGGCAAATCAGCTTGGCTATCGCATCTCGGCCCAGCTTTCGGAATATGTTACTGCGACGCCGCAGGCCCATGCCTGGGGTGGGCACGCTCTGCTGCACTCACAGGGCGGCCTCAGCATCGATGTGGCGGTGACCCCGGGGGTACGCATTCCCTACGGGCAGGAGCCGGATCCGGCCAGCCATGTGCTGGCGCTGGCGCCGCACCACGGCTACTACCACTCGGGGATCAGCGAGATCCTGACTCTGGAGCCCACCATCCGCCAGAATCCGCAGGCGCTGCTGCAGCTCTGCAAGGGGGCGCTCGCCATCGGCATGCGCGAGTTCACCGCCAACGTGGCCGACAGCGATCTGGTTCGGGTGACCGGCTACATGATCCGCAAGAGCGACGTGGCCCGCTTCGCAGAGGAGGGCTCGCGGTTGCAGACCACCTGTCTTGGTGCCGAGGCGAGTGACGTGACCGCTATTCGCCAGCGGGCACCGCGAGTGGTGGCCAATGAGTCGACCATCAGCCAGTACTGAGCCGAGTCCGATGGATGAAGCTCTGCTGACGCGCAGCGCCCTGGTGAGCAGGGTGCTGCCTTTTTCCTGCGTAGACGGGCCGGGCAACCGGCTGGTCTTGTTTCTGCAAGGGTGCAACTTCCGCTGCCCCGGTTGTCACAATCCCCACACTATCGGGCTGTGCGACGATTGCGGCGACTGCCTTGCGGTCTGCCCGAGTGGCGCCCTCACCATGAGCGAGGGCAAGGTTCATTGGCAGGAGGCGCTCTGCACCGATTGCGACGCCTGTCTGGAGGCCTGCCCGCGCAGTGCCAACCCCAAGACGCGCCAGATGTCGGTGGCAGAGGTGCTGGCCCTGCTGCGTCGCTATGGCCCGCTGCTCACCGGCGTCACCGTCTCTGGCGGGGAGGCTACCACCCAGCTGCCCTTCGTGATCGCCCTGTTCACGGCCATCAAGGCTGCGCCGGATCTGGCCCGTCTCACCTGCCTGCTCGACAGCAACGGATCCCTGGGGAAAACGGGTTGGCAGCGGCTGCTGCCGGTGCTGGACGGCGCCATGATAGACCTCAAGGGGTGGCGCGAGCTTGTGCATCTGGCCCTGACCGGGCGGGGCCGCGAGCGGGTGCTGGCGTCGCTGCAACTGCTGGCGCAGGCGGGCAAGCTGGCGGAGGTGCGGCTGTTGCTGGTGCCGGGGCGGAGCGATTTTCTCGATGCCACCGGCGCGCTGCAGGAGGCGTTGACGACCTTTTTGCTGTCGCTGGGACCCGTACCCATCCGCCTCAACGGTTTTCGCCACCACGGGGTGCGAGGGGAGGCGCTGTCATGGCCAGAAGCCGGGTCGGCTGACCTGACAGTGCTTGCCAACGCATTGAAGGACAAGGGGTTTGGGGCCGTGATGCTGCCTGCGATCTGAGCTCTGCGGCACGTCGGGATGCTGAGACCCGATATGACGCAACTGTGAACTCTGTCTATAGGGGCTGTCCGAGGGGACGGCTAGAATGGGTAAACCGTCCATCACCAACAGATACCCATGAGTGAATCCAACGCCCTTTATCGAGTGCAGTTCATTTGTCACAGCGAGCGTTACGAAGTCTATGTAAGAGAGGTGAATCAGGGCCAGCTATTCGGCTTCATCGAGATCGCCCACTTCGTGTGGGACAACCACACGGCGCTCATCGTCGACCCCAGCCACGAGAAGCTGAAGAGCGAATTTGCCGACGTCACCCGCACCCTTATTCCCATGCACCACGTGCTGCGGGTCGATCAGGTGCGCAAGCAGGGGGCCGCCCGCATCACCGAGCTGGGCAACAACGTCACCTCTTTCCCAGGCCCCATCTACACCAAGAAACCCTGATTCCTGCCGCCAGGCATCATTGTGGGGCGTCCAGCTCCCGGGCCAGTTGCAGGATGCGCTGACGGAACCAGCGCAGGGCGGGATCTTCCCCCAGGGGGCCATACCACACCAGGCTGTGGGTCACGGCGCCGTAATCGAAGGGGACAGGGCGGCTCACCAGCCCCTGGGTACAAGCCCGGGTAGCCCAGCCCTTCACGGCCGTGAGAATGAGATCGCTCTGGCGCAGCAGGGCGGCGGCGCTGCCAAAATCCGGCAGGGTGGCCCCCAGTCTGCGCCGTACCTGGCGCTGGGCCAGACTCTGCTCGAAGAAGGGATCGGCCAGCTCCTGATCGCGAATGGCGATGTGGCGCCAGCTCAGGTAGGCATCGAGATCCCAGGGGCGCGTCAACGCCGGATGATCCGCGCGCATCAGGCAGACCAGCTCATCCTCCCGCATGTTTTCCCAGACGAGACCGGGCTGATTGACCCCGGGCTGGCTCTGATCGTGGGGCAGGATCACGAAGTCGAGTTTGCCCGCCGCCAGAGCAGCCAGTCCCTGCTCGTCCTTGTTACGCACGACGGGCATCAGCCCCGGCACCTCCTGCATCAACTGACCCAGTACGGCTCCCATGGGCCAGATCATGCTGCTCTCCCGCATCGCCAGGTTCAGCTCCCCCTGCCAGTTGGCAGGGGCAAATCCTTCCTGGCTGGTGAGGCCGTTGAGCTCCCCCAGCAGGCGGCGCAGCGTCGGGCCGAGGCGTTCGGCAAACGGGGTCAGCAGCAACTGATTGCCCTGGCGGTAGAGCAGTTGATCCCCCAGCAGTTCGCGCAACTGGTTGAGGGTCTTGCTGACGGTGGAGGGGGTGGTGCAGAGGCGCTCGGCGCTGCGGGTGACACTGCGGGTGTCGAGCAGCAGATGCAGGGTCACCAGGTGGCGACCGCCGAGGCGGGAGAGGGCAATGAGATCCATCACGGTTCCACGGGCAAGGGGACAAACGAAAAGCCCCGCCTGAGCGGGGCTTGCGGGCTTAGCCCTTGAGCACAGCGGCCATGGCGTCGGCCACGTAGTCGACGTTGCGGCTGTTGAGGCCCGCCACACACATGCGGCCGGAGCGCACCAGATAGACGGCGAACTCTTCCCGCAGGCGGTCCACCTGCTCCGGCGTGAAGCCGGTGTAGCTGAACATGCCGCGCTGGTTGATGAAGTAGCCAAAATCGCGGCCCGGCACTTTGGCACTCAGCACCTCGAACAGCTTCTGGCGCATGGCCTTGATGCGGGTGCGCATCTCGGTCACCTCACCGACCCACATGGCGTGCAGTTCGGGCAGGCTCATCACCGCCGCGGTGATCTGGCCGCCGTGTGTGGGGGGGCTGGAGTAGTTGCGGCGCACGGTGGCCTTCATCTGGCCCAGCACCCGGCTCGCCTCTTCGGCATCCTGGCAGATGACCGACAGGCCGCCGCAGCGCTCGCCGTAGAAGGAGAGGTTCTTGGAGAAAGAGTTGCTGACGAAGAAGCTGACGCCGGCGGCCACCATGGCGCGGATGGCATAGGCATCCTCTTCCAGCCCGTCACCGAAGCCCTGATAGGCGATGTCCATGAAGGGGATCAGGTTCTTCTCGACCACCAGGGCGATCACCTGGTCCCACTGGGCACGGGAGAGATCCACCCCGGTCGGGTTGTGGCAGCAGGGGTGCAGCAGCACGATGCTCTTGGCCGGCAGGCTGCTCAGGCAGTCGATCATGGCGTCGAACTGCACGCCGCCGGTGGCCGCATCGTAATAGGGGTAGTCGTGCACCTTGATGCCGGCCCCCTCGAACATCGCCTTGTGGTTGTCCCAGGTAGGATTGCTGACCCACACCTCGGAGGTCGGGAAGTAGCGCTTGAGCAGATCGGCGCCGATCTTCAGCGCGCCGGAGCCGCCGATGGTCTGGATGGTGGCGATGCGACCCGCCTTGACCGCTTCGTGGTCGGCACCGAACAGCAGGTGCTGCACCGCGGTACGGTAGTTGGCGGCGCCTTCCATCGGCTGGTAGGGGCGTGGGGCCGGGGCGGCGGCGCGCTGCGCTTCGGCCTGCTGCACCGACGGCAGCAGCGGAATGCGGCCCTGCTCGTCGTAATAGAGGCCAATCCCCAGGTTCACCTTCTGCTCGCGGGTATCTTTGTGGAAGGTCTCGACTAGCGTCAGTATGGGGTCGCCAGCATAGGCATCGACGTGTTCAAACATGGGGGGTCCTTGAAGTTGACTGTCCAATTCGGCCGGCCATCAGCCGGGCCGATATGATGGCGCAATCCAGAGGTGGCCTCAAGTTGTTCGAGATGGCGACAGGGCTGACAAAGTCTGTCGCAGTGGTGAATGCGGGGCCCTTGCCAGGATCCTGCATCCCGTCTGCACGTTCCCCCCATTTTGTCAGAGAAGGCTGCCTTATCGGCATCGTTTGGATAATATATGGATGCATACGGCCCCTCTCATTCCCCTCCCACCCATCCGGGGGAGCCAGGTTCGGCGCCGCCTGAGACAAAAGAAATAGTTGCATAATAGTCAGGCTATTCTTTTGACAACCATTGCAGTGTGCCCGGCCCCTTCGGGGGGCCCACGATAACAGGTGACTCATCGCCGATGACCCGACATGTTTCTGATGCCGATTCCCCCTGGCTGGACTGGCACGGCCTGGGTGGCTGGAATGTCTATTTTCTTGCCAAGTTCGCCCTGCTCTGGGGGGGATATCTCAACTTCCACCCCCTGATCAACCTGGTGTTTGCCGCCTTCCTGATCTTTCCCCTGCCAAGGGCCGGGTGGCGCCGTGCGCGGCACTGGCTGGCGTTGCCGGTGGGGGCGGGGATCTTCTATCACGATACCTGGTTGCCGGGGATAGAGAGCATTCGTGCCCAGGGTAGCCAGGTCTTCTCCTTCACCCTGGATTACTGGGCTGAGCTGCTCGGGCGTTTCATCAATTGGGAGATGGTCGGCGCGGGGTTCGTGCTGCTGACGCTCTATCTGTTCATCGCCCAGTGGTTGCGCTTCACCCCCTGGATCCTGCTGGCGCTGCTCTGGCTCTGGGTCTCTCCCCAGGTGAGCAATCCCTTCGCGAGCAGCAAGGGGGCGAGCGAGCACGCCCTGAACACGCCCCGGGAGGAGACCCGCCCCTCAGTGCTGCCCATGGAGGAGCAGCTTGACCAGAGTGCCCCGCCGACCAACGAGAACCTCAACGCCTATCTCGATGACTTCTATCGGGAGGAGCAGGAGAGGCTGGTGCACTTCCCGGAGAGCCTGCCAGCCCAGGCGACCCCCTTCGATGTGCTCATCATCAATGTCTGCTCCCTGGCCTGGCGTGACGTGGAGGCGAGCGGCCTGACCGGGCACCCGGTCTGGTCCCACTTCGACATTCGCTTCAACCGCTTCAACTCCGCCACCTCCTACAGCGGCCCGAGCTCCATTCGCCTGCTGCGGGCCAGTTGCGGGCAGACCAGCCACCAGGGGCTCTATGTGACGGCGCCGAAGCAGTGTCTGCTGTTCGAGAACCTGGCCCAGCTCGGCTTTGCCAAACAGGTGGCCATGGATCACTCGGGGGATTTTGGCAACTACCTGACCGGCCTGCAGCAGTATGCCGGGCTGGATGTGACCCCCATGGACAAGAAGGGGCTGGCCCATGACCTCGCCTCCTTCGATGGCGAACCCATCTATCGCGGGGATGCCCTGTTCGGCCGCTGGCTGAACGAGCGGACACAGAGTCAGGCGGCACGCAACGTCACCTTCTTCAACCTCATCGCCCTGCACGATGGCAACCGCTATGTGGCGAGCCGCCAGATAGCGCCCTACAAGGCGAGGCTCAAGACCCTGCTGGATCAGCTGGACGACTTCATGACGACGCTGGAGCAATCCGGCCGCAAGGTGGCCGTGGTGATGGTGCCTGAGCACGGCGCCGCTCTCACCGGCGACAAGATGCAGATGGCCGGGCTGCGGGACATTCCCAGCCCGAGCATCACCCAGGTGCCGGTGGGGGTTGCCCTGCTTGGTACCAAGGCGCCCCACGAGGCGACCCGCAACGTGGACACCCCCAGCAGTTTCCTGGCGGTATCAGAACTGGTCTCCAGGCTGGTGGGGAAGGATGTGTTCGGGAGCGATACCATCGATTGGGATGCCCTGCTGGGCGACCTGCCGCAGACCCCGTCGGTGTCCGAGAACCAGGGCTCGGTGGTGATCGAATATCAGGGCAAGTACCACATCAAGCTGGGGCAGGGGGACTGGGTCCCCTATCCCCAATGAGACCGGAGGTGACGATGCGCAGCGAACGGCAATCAGACATGCAGACCCCCTTCGGCGTACCGGTGGAGGGTTCGGTGATCAATGACGTGGCCATGGTCCAGCAGGCCTTTGGTGTCAGCCTCTCCTACCAGGATATTGCCGCCAGGGAGCGGCTCGCCGCCTTGTGCGCACGCTTCCCCCTGCTGGCGGAGGTGGCGGTGAAAGGGCCCGAGGGGACAGGCGAGGGGAGGTCTGCATGAAGGTGATCGCCCTGCAGGGGATCCGGGGAGGCGTGGGGACCACCGCCATCGTGGCGGGGCTTGCCCAGGCTGCCCATGAGCAGGGGGCAAGGGTGCTGGCGGTGGATCTCTGCCCGGACAACCAGCTTGGCATCCATCTTGGCCTGCCCCATGACGATCCGGGAGGCTGGAGCCGGCTGACCCAGCCGGCGCGGGAGTGGCGAGGAGCGCTTCACCGCCGGGAGGAGGGACTGGATCTGCTCTCCCATGGCGGGGGGGAGGGGGCGTCAGCCGAGTGGCTGGCGGGGATCGATGGCTATGATCTGGTGCTGCTGGATCTGCCCCGGGGCATGACCCCCGTCATCCCCTGCAGGCGCTTGCTGGTGGTCAATGCGGATGCCAACTGCCATGTGCGGCTTCACCGCCACTCCTGGGCGGCCGATGAGCGTCTGCTGGTGACCCAGTTCTCCAGCCAGCGGGCCCTGCAGCAGGGGCTGCTGGATCTCTGGCTGGCAGGGGGGCTCCCTCTGCTCAATCTTCATCTGCACAGGGACGAAGCCATGGCGGAGGCCATGGCTGCCAAGCTGCCGGTCGGCCGCTATGCCCCCACCAGTCTGGTTGCCCACGAGCTGGCCGCCCTGGCGACCTGGTGTCTGGCAGAGGGGGAGGCGCCCCGATGAGAGTGCGGCTGCTGACGCCGGCTGCGGGCCTCTGGTGCTCGCAGCGCTATGGCGCACTGCGCGAGCGGGGGGCTTCCCGCCCGGGGGCGGCCGCATTGACCCTGGGCTGGCTGCTGGCCTGGGTTATCTTCCCCCTCGAGCGTCATGGCTGGCAATGGGTGCTGGGCCATGCCCGGGGGCTCTATCCCCAGCTGACGCACCCCCGGGTGGGGGATCCCCTGCGCGTTCTGTTGCAGAGCCTCTGGATGATAGTGCGTCGCCCACAGCCCATCCCTCTGCGCTGGCCTGCCTCCTGGCAGCGGATCTGGCACCGGGGCACCCAGGCTCTCGGCGCCTTCCTGGCCCGCCAGGAGGAGAAAGGGCTGGCCGCCGCCAGGGCCACGCCCCGCGAGGCACGCTGGAAGAGCGTGCTGCTCTGCGTGGTGGCCGGGAGCCTCTCCCTGCTCTGCGTCACCCAGCCGTTCACCCTGCAGGCGCAACTGGTGTTCGTCCTCTTGCTGGCGGCCATGGCCTTCATCCTGCGGGCCGTGCCGGGCCGTTATCCCATGCTGATGATGATGGTGCTCTCCCTCACTATCTCCTGCCGCTACATCTGGTGGCGCTACACCTCGACCCTCGACTGGTTCGATCCCGTCAGCCTGGCCTGCGGCCTGCTGCTGCTGGCCGCCGAGACCTATGCCTGGCTGGTGCTGCTGCTCGGCTACTGGCAGACCGCATGGCCCCTGCATCGCCCTCCGGCACAACTGCCGGCGGATCCGGCCCAGTGGCCCAGCGTGGATCTGATGATCCCCACCTACAACGAGGATCTCGCCATCGTGAAGGGGACTGTTTACGCCGCCATGGGGCTCGACTGGCCCGCCGACAAGCTGACCATCTGGCTGCTTGACGACGGGGGGCGGGCGGCGTTTCGCGACTTCGCCGAGGAGGCCGGGATCCGCTATGTGGCCCGGTCGACCCATGAGCACGCCAAGGCGGGCAACATCAATCACGCCCTCAAGATGGCCACCGGGGATCTGGTCGCCATCTTCGACTGTGACCACCTGCCGACCCGCTCCTTCCTGCAGATGACGGTGGGCTGGTTCTACCGGGATCCCCGTCTGGGCGTGGTCCAGACCCCCCACCATTTCTTCTCCGCCGATCCGTTCGAACACAACCTGCAACGGTTTCGCAAGATGCCGAACGAGGGGGCTCTCTTCTACGGCCTGGTGCAGGATGGCAACGACATGTGGGATGCCAGCTTCTTCTGCGGCTCTTGTGCCGTCATCAAGCGCACTGCCCTTGACGAGATCGGCGGCATCGCGGTGGAGACGGTCACCGAGGATGCCCACACCTCCCTGCGGCTGCACCGCCTCGGCTACACCTCGGCCTATATCCGGATCCCGCTGGCGGCGGGGCTGGCCACCGAAAGCCTCTCTGCCCACATCGGTCAGCGCATCCGGTGGGCGCGCGGCATGGTGCAGATCCTGCGTCTGGACAACCCCCTCTTCGGCAAGGGGCTCAAGCTGGGGCAGCGGCTGTGCTACTTCAATGCCATGCTGCATTTCCTCTCGGGCATACCGAGGCTCATCTTCCTGACGGCGCCGCTCGCCTTCCTGATCCTGCACGCCTACATCATCTATGCCCCGGCGGCGGCCATCGCCCTCTACATGTTGCCGCACATCTTCCACAGCGCCCTGACCAACTCCCGGTTGCAGGGCAAGGTGCGCCACTCCTTCTGGGGCGAGGTCTATGAGACGGTGCTGGCCTGGTACATCGCCAGGCCGACCACGGTGGCGCTCTTTGCACCCCACAAGGGGACGTTCAACGTGACCGCCAAGGGGGAGATGACGGAGGAGGTGTTCCTCGATCTGTCGGTCTCCCGCCCCTATCTGCTGCTGATCCTGCTCAATCTGTGCGGGCTGGGGTTCGGCCTCTGGCGCATCGGCACCGGCCCTGCCGACGAGGTGCCGACCCTGATCCTCAGCATGATCTGGACCCTCTACAACATGACCATACTGGGCGGCGCCCTGGCGGTGGCCTTCGAGTCGCGGCAGGTCCGTGCCAATCCCAGGGTGGAGATGGTAATGCCGGCGGCCATCAGGCTGGCGAACGGTCACCTCTACCCCTGTACTGTCAGGGATTACTCCAACGGGGGGGTCGGGGTGCTGCTCGAGGCGCCCCTGCCCCTGGCCGACAAGGAGAGGGTCTGGTTGCTGCTGCGCCATGACCAGCGGGAGCAGGCGTTCGCCGCCAAGGTGCAGCGGGTGTTCGGCTGCAAGCTGGGACTGGAGCTGGAGCCCATGGCGCAGGCACAGCATGTCGAGTTCATCCAGTGCACCTTCGCCCGGGCCGATACCTGGTCCCTGTGGCAGCAGCGTCTGGGCAAGGATCGCCCCCTCCACAGCCTGATCGACATTACCCTGCTCGGCTGGGGGGCTTACTGGCGTCTGGCCCGTACCTCACCCATCGGCTTTGTTTGTATCCTCCTCGAGAAGCTGGCTCGCTGGCTCCTCTCCTTCGTTCCCCGTCGCGTCTCCCCAGATTTCCGGGCCGGGACTCCGACCTCACAGACAGTGAAAGGATGATGAAACCACAACGCTACCTTATTCCTCTCCTGCTGATGGCGCAGGGTGCGACCGCCGCCGAGGCCGTCGGCCCCCTGCCGCCCGTTCCCGCTCCGGTGCGCACCCAGGGGATGAGCTTCGAACAGATGGCGTCATCGCCAGGCACCCTCTCCCTGCGCGGCAATGCGCCAGACGGACTGGCCGACTTCACCGTGCGGCGGGACGAGGTGGTGACCCGGGCCACCCTGGACCTGAACTTCACGCCATCGCCCTCCCTGCTGCCGCTCATCTCCCAGGTCAAGGTCTATCTCAATGACGAGCTGATGGGGGTGACGGCTCTCAACCAGGATCAGATGGGGACGATGACCCATGCCAGCATCGAGCTGGATCCCCGCTATGCCAAGGATTTCAACCGCCTCAAGGTGAGCTTCGTTGGCCACTATCAGAAAGTGTGCGAGAACCCGGCGAGCGATACCCTCTGGCTCAACGTCAACCGGGACAGCAAGCTGACCCTGCAGTTGCAGACCCTGCCGGTGCGCAACGAGCTCTCCTTCTTCCCCATGCCGTTCCTCGACGTGCGGGACAATGGCAAGCTGACTCTGCCCATGGTGTTCACGGGCTCAGTACCCCCGGAGCAGCAGCAGGCGGCGGCGGTGCTGGCCTCCTGGTTCGGCACCAAGGCCCAGTGGCGGGGCCAGCATTTCCCGGTGCTCATCAACCAGTTGCCGGATCGCAACGCCGTGATCTTTGCCACCAATGACGCGCGCCCCGATTTCCTGGTGGACTATCCCGAGGTGAAGGGGCCCACCATCGACATGATCAGCTCCCCCGACAACCCCTATGTGAAGCTGCTGCTGATCCTGGGGCGGGATCAGCAGGATCTGCTGACGGCGGTGCAGGGGCTGGCGCGAGGCGATGTCATGCTGCGTGGCCAGAGCGTCATGGTGGACGAGGTGAAGCCGCTCTCGCCGCGTCAACCCTACGACGCCCCGAACTGGGTGCGACTGGATCGCAAGATGCGCTTTGATGAGCTCACGGAGTACCCGGGCCAGTTGCAGGCAACGGGACGCACGCTGTGGCCCATGAGCCTGACGCTGCGCCTGCCGCCGGATCTCTATCTGCTGGGGGAGAACGGCATCAGGACGGAGCTGAAGTATCACCACACCTCGCCCACCCTGCGCGACGGTTCCCGGCTGGATGTGGGGGTCAACGGCCAGCTCATGAAGTCGTTCACGCTCGAGCCCGGCGAGGTCAAGAGTGAGCGGTTGCTGACCCTGCCGCTCTGGTTTGCCGACGACGGCGACACCATGGCGCTGCGCATGCCCGGGCTCAAGACCACCCAGGCCAACAGTCTGAGCTTCTCGTTCGAGTATGCCCAGCAATACATGGGAGGAACGGAGGATGGCCGTTGCGACCTGGTGATGCCGCCAGCCCATCAGGTGCGCATCGACGAGGGCTCCACCATCGACTTCACCGGCTATCGCCACTTCATCGAGATGCCCGACCTCAAGGCGTTCGCCTATGCCGGCTTCCCGTTCAGCCGGATGGCGGATCTCGCCGACACCCAGATTGTCATGCCGGCCAGACCCCATCCCGGGCAGATCACCACCTTGCTCGATGCCGTCGGTGCCATCGGGGCCGAGACCGGGTATCCGGCGCTTTCCCTGCAGGTTCTGGACGACTGGGAGCGAGCGCGCACCGCGGATCGGGATACCCTGCTCATCGGCACCCTGCCGGAGGAGTTTCGAGGGGATCTGGCTCCCGATGCCCTGCTGCAATCCACGCGCAGCTGGGTCAACGAGCCAACCCGCCAGCACAAGGGAGATCTGCTGCACACCATGGCCGATCGCCAGCCCCAGGCCCGGGTGGGCATGACGGGCAATCGGGCCATCGCCGTCATCCTGGGGCTGCAATCGCCGACCCATGATCAGCGCAGCCTGGTGGCCTTGCTGGCGGATGGGCCGGCGGGGGTCACATTGCTCAATGATGCCCTGCAGACCCGGACCCTGCGCGATCAGGTGGCAGGCTCGGTGGCCATCATCCGGGAATCCGGGGTGAAGAGCCTGGTGGTGGGGGATCGCTACGAGGTGGGCTACCTGCCGTGGTGGGAGCGTCTCTGGCAACTGTTTGCCCGTTATCCGGTGCGTCTTGCCGGGCTGACCCTGCTCTGCATGCTGGTACTGGGCTGGGGCCTGCGGGTGCTGCTTGCCAGTGCCAGTCGCCGCCGTCTGAAGGAAGATTAAGAGATGACTCAGATGAAAAATGTCTGTGGTGCCCTGCTCCTCTGGGCCCTTTGTTCCCTCCCGGCGCAGGCCGTCTGCCACTGGCCGGAGTGGGATCACTTTCGCCAGCACTACATCAGCGAAGAGGGCAGGGTCATCGACCCTGCCGAGGGGCGCCGCATCACCACCTCGGAAGGCCAGAGCTATGCCCTCTTCTTCGCCCTGGTCAACGATGACAGGGAGACCTTTGCCCGCCTGCTCGACTGGACGGAGCGGCAGCTCGCCCGCGGGGATCTGACCGGCTTCCTGCCATCCTGGCTCTGGGGCAGGCAGCAGGACGGCAGTTGGGGTGTGCTGGATGCAAACAGCGCGTCCGATTCGGATCTCTGGATAGCCTACAGCCTGCTGGAGGCGGGTCGCCTGTGGGACAACCACAGCTACTCTGCCCTCGGCACCCTGTTGCTGCGCCGCATCGCTCGGGAGGAGGTCGCCACGCTGCCGGGTCTCGGCCCCGTGTTGCTGCCCGGGGCGAAAGGCTATGAGGGAGAGGGACGCTGGACCCTCAACCCCAGCTATCTGCCTCCACAACTGCTGGCCAGATTCGCCTCCTTCAAGGGGCCTTGGGGCGAGATGCGGGCCCTCTTGCCCAAGCTGCTGCAGGAGAGTGCGCCCCGTGGCTTTGCCCCGGACTGGGTGGACTGGCAGGCCGACAAGGGATGGCAGGTGACGGCGGACAAGGGCGACACTGGTGGCTATGACGCCATCCGCGTCTATCTCTGGCTCGGCATGTTGAGCGAGGAGGATCCCGCCAGGGCTTCCCTGGTGGCCCACTTTGCCCCCATGCTGGCGCAGCTGACCGAATCGGGTCATCTGCCCGAGCGGGTCTCCAGCCAAAGTGGTCAGGTTCAGGGCAAGGGGCCGAGCGGCTTTGCCGCCGCCCTCCTGCCCCTGTCACGGGGCTTGCCGGCGCAGGTCACCTTGCGCAAGCAGGTCTCCGATCACGGGCTGGATGCGGATGCCTACTACGGCAGCGTGCTGACCCTGTTCGGTGCAGGCTGGGATCAGGGGCGTTATCGCTTTGCCGCCGACGGTACCCTGCAGCCGGATTGGAGCGAGTCATGTCAGGCAGAGTGACCCTGGGGTGCCTGCTCGCCTGCCTGATGAGCGGAGCCCTGGCGCAAGGGACGGTACAGCCGGTGGCCTGGCTGCTGGAGCAGGTCAGGATTGGCGAGGCCCGTGGGCGGGAAGATCTCGTCAGCAACAGCCTCTATTCCCTCTCCCTGGTTGAGCCCGATCATCCGGAGCTGCTGGCAGCCCAGGCCCGTCAGGCCCTGCGCCAGGGCAAGGTCAAGGAGGCCGGGGCACTGCTGGCCCGCCTTGGCAAGCAAGACCCCGACTCTGCGCTCTATCGTCAGGGCATGGCCAACCTGGCCCTGAACGAACCGGCCAGGCGCCAGCAACTGCAACAAGCCAGGCTGCTGACCAGCGCCGGCAGGCTGGAGGAGGCCGAGCGTCTCTATCGCTCCCTGTTCTCCGGTGATTTGCCCCCCAATCTCGACGTGGCGGTGGATTATGCCCTGTTGCAGACACGGATCCCGGCCATGAAGGCAAAGGGGCTGGCGGCCCTGGAGGCACTCAACCGGCAATATCCGGGTGAGCCCAGAGTGCGGGGCGGGCTGGCTCGCCTCTATCTGGCGGAGGGTCGGCGCCAGGGGGCGCAGAACCTGTTGCGCGAGATGGCGCGAGATCCCTATCAGCGGGACGAGGCCGCCGAGATCTGGCTCGCGGACATCGAATCCCTGCCCATCGGTCCCGGGAGCATCGCTGCCTTGCAGGAGTACATGGTGCTCTTTGGCGAAGGGGATACCACCAAGGCGGAACAGCTGCTCGCGGCCCAGGAGGAGAAGTGGGCCTCGCCTGCCTATCGCGCACGCCAGTCGGCGCTCGCAAGCACGGCGGGAGGTGGTGCCTCCATCTCCCGCTTGCAGCGTGCCCTGGCTGCCAACCCGGGGGATCCCGAACTCATGGGGGCCCAGGGGCAGGCCTACTCCCGCAACGATCAGCGAGCGCTGGCCATCGCCCAGTTTGAACGGGTGCTGGCACACCCCGAGGTGACCGACAAGGACAAATGGCGCAGCCTGCTGGCTACCAACCGCTACTGGCTGCTGGTGAGCCAGGGGCGCAGCGCCCTGGAACGGGAGCAGTGGGATGAGGCGGCGACCCTGTATCGCCGTGCCATCGCCCAGGATGGGCATGAACCCGAAGCCTGGCTGGGGCTCGGAGACAGCGAGCGTGGCCGTCATCGCGATGCCGACGCGGAGTCCGCCTATCGCAAGGCGCTCGCCATGGGGAGCGCGCGGGAGCGGGCCCTGGCCCGCCTGTTCGATCTCTACAAGGAGCAGGATCCGGCACGTGCCCTGGCCCTGCTGGAGCAGCAGGGCACCCCAGGGATGCAGGCCGAAGGGCGGCGGCTCAAGGCCGGGCTGTTGCAGGAGGAGGCCGATCAGCTCGATCGGGCCGGCAAGGTGGCGGCGGCGCTGCGCCTTCGCGAGCAGGCACTCGCGCTGACCCCGGAAGAGGTGTGGCTGGCCTATCGAGTGGCCGATACCCGGGCCCGCCTCGGGGAAGCCGGTAGCGGGGAGCGGCTCTTGCGGGAACGGCTGGCGGCGCACCCGCAGGATGCCACCCTGCGCTACGCCACCGCCCTCTATCTCTCGGGGCAGGACAAGATGGTGGAGGCGAGAGGGGTGCTGGCCGCCATCCCTAGGTCCGGCTGGACACAGGACATGGATACGCTGGATCAGCGCCTCGCCCGTGACGAGGTGCTCGCCAGGGCGAGGGCGCGTCACGAGGCCGGGGATGATGAGGGGGCCGAACGCCTGCTTCAGCCGTTGCAGCCGGATGAAGAGGTAAGCCTGATGCTGGCGGAGTGGGCCACGGATCGGGGGGCCTATGCACTGGCGGAGCAGCGCTATCAGGAGGTGCTTGCCCGCACGCCGCAACAGCCCGAGGCCAGGCTTGGCATGGCCGAACTGGCCCAGGCCAGGGGCGATCTGGCAAAGGCCCGTCACTGGCTGCCCGTCTGGCCGGTCAGCCCGCTGCCCCCGGAGGGGGCCAACTACTACCGCCAGGTAGCCAATCTCTATCAGGCGCTGGGAGAGGGCGAGACAGCCCGCGCCATCTTCACCGACTACGAACCCCTGGTGGCGCTGCAACCGGCCTCCCAGCAGGCGGCACTGTTCTGGCGCGATGCCGCCCGCCAGCGCTTTGCCGAGCATGATGTGGAAGAGGCCCTGGTGCGGGATCGCAAGGGGCTGGTGGCCGCAGGTCTGGCCCCCCGCGAGGATCTGGAGGGGGGCGAGCTGACCCGGCTGGCCCGCAGTCAGGATGGGGAGGGGTGGCTGGCATCCGGCCTGCGCAGCGATCTCGACAGGCATTACCGGCAGAGCCAGACCACCTTCTCCCTCGACAGCGATTACTGGGGCTCCAGCGGTACCGGGGGCTACTCGGATTTGCGGGCGCTGACCCAGATGGCGCAACTGGATACGCCGCTGGCCGGTGGTACCGCCTTCGGCCGCCTTGAACTGGTCGACATGGATGCCGGAGATCTGCCGGACTCCCCTTACCGGGCGCAGTTCGGTACCTGTGCGGCCAGGGACTGCCGCGGGGACGCGCACCAGCAGAGCCGGGGGACCACCCTGGCGGCAGGCTGGCAGCGGGGGGCCTGGGCGTTCGATCTGGGGACCACGCCCCTCGGTTTCGAGGTGGTGGACTGGGTTGGTGGCGCCACCTTGACCGGTGACTGGCACACGCTGGGGTGGGGGATGACCCTCTCGCGTCGGCCCGTCAGCAGCTCGCTGCTCTCCTATGGGGGAACGGTGGACCCGGGCACGGGCATCAGCTGGGGCGGGGTGCGGGCGAACGGGGTCCGCCTCGATCTCAGCCGGGATCTGGGAGGGTCCGTCGGGTTCTGGGGCAGCGCCCAGCAGCACCTGCTGACCGGCAAGAACGTGCCCGACAACTGGCGCACCCGGCTCATGGGAGGGGGCTATTACAAGTTCGTCAACGAGACCCATCGCCGTGCCAGCGTGGGGATCAGTACCATGCTGTGGCACTACCAGCAGGATCTGGGGGGCTATACCCTGGGGCAGGGGGGGTATTACAGCCCGCAGGGGTACTTCTCGATCTCGGTGCCGGTGAGCTACCGGCAGCGTACCCCGGACTGGTCGTGGGAGCTGGGGGGATCGGGATCCTGGTCCTACGCCCGTACCGACGACAGTCGCCGCTACCCGCTGGAAGGCCTGTTGCCAAGCGGTTTGCCAGACAGAAATGCGCCTGTGAAAGGGAGCAGTAGCAGTGGATTCGGCTACACCCTGAATGGCGTGGTGGAACACAGGCTGACGGAGCACTGGCGCATCGGTGGCCGGGTGGACATCCAGCAGGCGGATGACTATGCCCCCAGCCATGTCACCCTGTTCCTGCGCTACACCTTCAAGCCCTGGCAAGGGGATCTCGATATGCCGCCAAGGCCTCTCACTCCCTACGCGGACTTCGACTGACAGGGGCGCCCGTCATCACAGGGCGCCCTTATTTCAGATAGGAACGCAGTACCCTCACCACCTGATCCAGATCCTCCAGCCGCTCGGCATGGGTCGCCTCCTCGGCGCCAAGATGCTCGCGCATGTGTCCCTCCAGCACCTCCAGCATCAGGCCGTTGACGGCGCCGCGGATGGCGGCAATCTGCTGCAGGATGGCGGCGCAGTCTGTTTCCTGTTCCAGGGCGCTCTCCAGGGCGCCGGTCTGCCCCTTGATGCGCCTGACCCGAGCCAGCAGCTTCTTCTTGTCGTGAACCGTGTGTGACATCCAGGATCCTCTCGATCAATAAAACTATACTGGGGTATAGTATATAGCATCCTTGTTTTCAGGAGAAATCCATGCCATCCCTCGCTTCATCCCACTGCCACCACCCCGTCGTCCACGAAGGGAATCCCCTGGCCGAACAGAAGACCCGCTGGGCCGTGCTGCTCACCGTCGTCATGATGGTGGCGGAGATCGGTGGGGGCTGGTTCTACAACTCCATGGCGCTGCTGGCCGACGGCTGGCACATGAGCTCCCATGCCCTGGCCCTCGGCCTTTCGGTGCTGGCCTATCGCGCTGCCCGCCACTTCGCGCGGGATCACAGGTTCAGCTTCGGTACCTGGAAGATAGAGGTGCTGGGGGGCTTCAGCAGCGCCCTGCTGCTGGTGGGGGTGGCGGGATTGATGCTGTTCGAGTCGGTGGCCAGGTTGCTGGACCCCAGCCCCATCCATTATCAGCAGGCGATCGGCATTGCCCTGCTGGGCCTGCTGGTGAATCTGGCCTGTGCCTGGCTGCTCAGGGACGATCACGGCCATCACCATGGTCACGACCACCATCACGGTCATCACGACCACTCGCACGATCACCACCACGGCCATCAGGATCTCAACCTGCGCGCCGCCTACCTCCACGTGCTGGCGGACGCGGCCACCTCGGTGCTGGCGATTCTGGCGCTGGTGGGAGGCATGTTGTGGGGGGCGGACTGGCTGGATCCCCTGATGGGCATCGCCGGGGCCGTGCTGGTGGCGGTGTGGGCCAGGGGGCTGCTGCGTGATACCGGGCGCGTCTTGCTGGATGCGGAGATGGATGCGCCCCTGGTGGACGAGATCCGCGAGGTGATCGCCGAGCTGCCTGACGCCGAGATCCGCGATCTGCACGTCTGGCGGGTGGGGCAGACGCAGTATGCCGCCGCGATGTCGTTGCAGATGGCGACCCCGGTCCCGGCACAGGCGATCCGCGAGCGCCTCGCCATCCACGAGGAGCTGGTGCACCTGACCATCGAAGTGTCTGCCGACTGATACCCCTGGCGGGTGTCAGCGGGGGGGCTCGCTCCCCTTATCCTGCCAGAGGGAGCCCAGCATCAGCCTCAGCAGCAGTCCCGGCGGGTCGTCGAGCAGGCGGCCCGGCTCCAGCAGCAGGTGGCCGTCGGCACGAAAGCCCAGGCTGGCGTGGACCTTGCCTTCCTCGCCACACACCTGGAGGAGGCCGTTCAGGGAGCCCCCCTCACCGGGTTGACAGCGCAGCCGCAGCTCCCGTGGTTCCCCCAGCAGGGTGAAGGCGCGGGCGAGGGGAGGGCTCTCTTCATAATCCGGCCAGTTGAAGAAGTGATAGCGTTCGGCGAGCACGCCGGCCTGCTGGCAGAACTGATCGAACAACTGGGCAATGCCCTGATACTCCTGGTCCAGCCGCCTGGCCTGCTCCTCAATCCGTTTCATCACCCAGCCCCCTCTATCCATTTGATTGGACATTGATTTCGTCACTCGCTCCCCTCTTCACGCTGGTATGGGCCGAAAGCGGTGCCAGGTCTGTGAGCGCGATCTAACTTTCGTTATGAAAACGTTATCTTGTTGATGCGGATTGGTTTTTTTTGCCCATCCGCTCACATTTACGGCAATTCCCGCTGATTAATATGGCACCGCTCGGCAATGACCGGGTACTCGGATATCGAGACTAACTACAGCGGGAATTATAAAAAAATGGATATGAAAAAGACCAAAGTGGCGCTGGTAACAGCCTCACTGCTCGCGCTTTTGTCAGGCTGTAACGACAACAGTTCTACTGTCCCTGATCTGCCTACCAACCCCGAGATCCCTACTGCCCCTGATGTGCCAACCAACCCGGATGTGACCCTTCCTCCCGGCACCCAGGATGGGCCCGTCGCTCGTCTTCCCAACGTCCAGCCCCCGGCCGAACTGCTGACGGCCGGCCCCGACGAAGCGGTCATCGCCCTGGTGGATACCCAGACCAGCGCGGCGCGCGGTGTCACCGGCCCGTTCGCCAGCCACAGCCTGCACCTGTGGAACAACGACGCCTGCAACTCGACCTCGGAGGGCGGCCTCAACACCGGTTGGGATGACAAGAGCAAGACGCCGTCCGCGGCGGACAGTTTTGGTCCGGCCTGGGTCGTGCCGCTCTCCAAGATGGAAGGCTGCATCAACTTCATCGCCCGCAACGGCGATCTCGCGAACCTGACCGGCAGCGACATGAAGGTGGTCTTCAGCGATCACCCGGATCGCACCGTGGCCATCGTCGCCGGCAAGAACGAGATCTTCGGCAGCCGGGCGGAAGCCTTCACCGCCGCCTTCGGCGTGGCGGGGGCCAGTGCCCATCTCATCGACGACAACACCCTGATTTGGCAAGGGGGCAAGGACAAGCCCTATGTGCGCCTCTACTACACAGAGTCAGGCACCATCACCGCAAACAGCGAGGGTGTATTCGATTTCCCCTACCTCAAGCTGACCCCGACCAGCCTGACCGAAGAGCAGCAGGCCAAATACCCGCATCTCAAGGATGCCGCCGCCTTCGCCCTGCCTGCGGGGAAAGATCTCAAGCCCCTGCTCAAGGGTGAGCTGGTCGCCATCGGGACCGATTCGGACGGCATCCTGCAGGGGGCGACCCTGGTGCAGAGTGCCGGTGCCCTCGATGCCCTTTATACCAATCAGATTAAAGATGTGATCTAATTGCTCTATTCTGGTTTCACTGTACTCAGTATGTCCGATCCAATCGAT
>NZ_JAPDBP010000032.1:0-35869 GCF_027705305.1 Aeromonas sp. QDB17 | reverse complement strand
GCGCTAAAGATGAAAACACCGGCGCAGGCCTATGCCGAAGCCGCTTAGTTGTGCAGGAACGGCTGGGTCATTACAAATATGCCTTTATCAAATTTTAATTTTGCGATATCCTCAGGTTTTTCTATTTTTATTTTTCCTGCATTTTGTCTTACAAAAATCTCCCCTTTTGTAGATTTAACTATGTCTTTAATTTTTTTTACTATTATATGTAATATATATCCGGTTTTACCCTCACACCTTAGATATTCAAAAGAGAGGTGATTTCCAAATGGGTGAGCATTAAAAAGAACATGAACAACATCATTTGCAGCTTCTTGGTCTGCATATCCACTCCACTGTCTTATCCCTGTTACCGAATCCTCTTCGATTCCAAGATATATATCGCCACCTCCCGAGTTTGCAAAGGCAGATACAGTTTCAGATAGTTTTGCGGGCTTAATTTCTTTAGCCTTTACATCAGCAAGGTAGCCCTCTTCTATATTTATAATATATTCTGCTTGGTTATCATCAATTTCAAACGTTTTAATCATATTTAAAATCATCCTTTGATTGAATAATTATTTAATTCATGACTTGTTGTCCTTGCCAATGATGAATTGTCATCTTTTTAGTAAGTAATGATCACCGACTCCGCACTGCGTGTTGCCTCGCCGTGATAGACCGCTTCGATATTATTGCCGTCCGGATCGAGGACAAAGGCGGCGTAATAGCCGGGGTGATAGACCCGCTCGCCGGGGGCGCCGTTATCCTGGCCGCCATGGGCCAGCGCTGCCTGATAGAAGCGATCGACTGTGGCGCGGTCCTGCGCCTGGAAGGCGAGGTGATGGCGACCGGTCAGTGCGCCGAGCGCTGCCGGGCTGTTGATGGATGTGACAAACAGCTCGTCAGCCCAGAAGTAACCCTCACCCGCGCCGCCGATTGGCACATCGAGGGTGGCCAGTATGGCCCTGTAAAAGCGCTCGCTGGCGGTCAGGTCTTTCACCACCAGTTGGAGATGGTCGATCAGCCGACCCCGATGCAGTGTGTGCGTTTCCATACATTCACTCCACTCGACATGGTTGAATCAGTCACTTACCTCTTGCCGGTTGTGCCCTTTGGCGACGCTACCGCCCTGAATGTCAGCTTCCAGCTTGCTGCGATTGACCAAAGGGACGTGTCTGGCGTGGCTCATGGGAGACTCCGACGAGGCGTGTGTTGCCAATTGGCTATATTAACGGCCCGCGAGCGAAGGGAAAGGAGGAAATGGCGAATTGCCGGGCAAGATCAACAAATGGAGGCTAGCCCGAAAGCCTGGCGTCCGGGCTGGATTGGCGAGAGGGGGCTGGGGATAGGTAAAAGGGGGCGAGTGGCCACCAACTGGTGACCCACTTGCTGCCTGTTCGGGAGTGGTTGCCCGGCCCTTGGCCGGGCGGGGGATCAGTTGCCCGGGATCTCGTTGCAGTTGAGGGTGGGCTGACCGTAGCGCTCCAGCATGGCGTCGCTCCCCTTGGTCCAGAGGGTGAGGTTTTGCCCCTCGTACCGGGCGCCGCTGGCGCTGGGGGTCTCATAGGCGAGCACCTGCTGCTGGTTGTTACCCTGGCTCAGATTGATCATGGCGGCGGGCCGCTTGGCCTCGTTGTAGAAGTAGGTGGAGAGGGTGACGCTCTTGCCGCACTGATAATCGACCGGCGTCGGCACCCTCAGCTGGCCGCCTTTTATCTGCAACTCGGTGATCCGCAACTGGTAGCTCTCTTCCACGCACTGGCGCAGGTCGCCCGCCTTCCAGCAGTCGTTGCGCCCCTTGATCCAGCCGCGCTGGATGGCGCGCTCGTTCTTCTGCTGCTCGGGGGAGAACCCGGCAATCGCCTTGGGATAGAGGGCTGACAGCTCGTTATCCAGCGCAGCCAGTCCGGCATCCTTGCAGATGAGGGTTTCGGCGGCGCCTTTCGCCTTGGCGCACTCGAAGGACGGGGTGGCCGCCACGGCCAGCAGAGGGGAAAACAGCAGGGTTCCAAGCAAGATCTTGTTCATCGACAGGGCTCCAACAGGGGGCATGATGCCCCGTGACCAGAGCACACTTTACACCCGAAGTAGGCAGGAGCACCCCGTGTTTTTGGGTGGCGGGCGGCCCTGCATGGCAATCAGACGCCGGCCAGCGCCAAGGTCTGGCGGCTGCGCCACAGCCGCTCGTGGAAGAAGAAAACGACGGTGTTGATGGCAGGTTCGATCAGTGCCATCACGCCGCCGGTGAGCAGCTCGCCACTCAGCAGGTAGGCGACACCGAAGGCCACCGAGAAGTGGACCAGGGCGAAGCTGCTGGTCTTGGCCTGCAGGCTGTGGTGGGGCTTGAGCTTGTGCCAGCCAAGGTCGTGGAAGTAGAAGGCGACCGTGTTCACGGCGGGCTCGATGAGGGCGATCAGGCTGGCGGTGAGCAGTTCGCCGGTCAGCAGGTAAGCCACGGTGAAGGCGACACAAAAGTGCAGGATGGCGAAGCTGATGGTCTTTTTCATGGTGGTGTCTCCTCTGGCGATGAAGGCAGTATCACCCAGAACTCCATCAAATGAAAACCATTCTCATCTATTGGCGAAATAGAAAATGCCTATCGACCAGGAAGGCACCACCAGATAGGGAGTTGCCCGGGACCGCAACGGCGCTAGAGTGTGCCTTTTGCCATGAAAAAGGAGCTTTCATGACCATCAACTCCAACCTGTTTGTTCTCTTCATGCTGCTGCTGATGATCGTCGTCGGCGTGGTGGCATGGCGACTGGCCCGGCGCAAGAGCCGCCACCCGGGGCTTGTCACCTTCCTGTGCGTGCTGCTCTGCCTGGTGCCGCCCTTTGCCCTGCTGGCGCTGCTCATTCTGGCGCTCTGGCGGGACATGCCCGCAGGCGCCGATGCCAGGCAAGCCTAGTCCCCCTCAGCCGCTACTGCCGCAGTCATAGAAAAGCCCCTTGCGGGGCTTTGTCGTGTTGGCGGCGGGTGAACGGTCAGGCTTCGGCTTTATCCAGCCACTCCACCCTGTACTGGGCGCCGGCGCCCTGGGCCAGCTTGGCGCACAGGGGTTTCAAGAAGGCCTCGATCTGCTCGTCCAGCATCCAGGGGGGGCTGACGATGAGCATGCCGGAGCCGTTCATGCCCCAATCGGCAGTCTGGCCGGCCACTTCCAGCTCCGCCACCAGGACGTTGCCGAAGTTCTCCCGCTTGATCGCTTTGAGCATGTCGCGGGACTTGTCCGCCTCTTGCCCGAGGATGGGATACCAGAGGGCGTAGATGCCGGTGGCCCAGCGCTTTTGCGCTTTTTTAAGGGTATCGACCACGGCGAAGTAATCTTCCTTGAGCTCATAGGGAGGATCGATCAGCACCAGACCGCGGCGCGGGGTGGGGGGCAGCAGGGCGACCAGCCCCTCGAAGCCGTCGCGATGGTGGACGGCGACGCGGGGGTCGTACCCCATGTTGGCGCGAAGATCTTCCACCTCGTTGTTGTGCAGCTCCATCAGCGCCAGCTTGTCCTGATCGCGGATAAGGCGGCGGGACAGCTCCGGCGAGCCGGGGTAGTAGTGCAGTTGGCCATCGCTGTTCATCTCCTCGATGACACCCAGATAGGGGGCCATGGCAGACCACTGGGCCCGTTCATCCCACAGGCGTTTGATCCCGTCGGCGTATTCCGCCTTCTTCTGGGACCAGTCGCCGCGCAGGTCGTAGAGACCGCCACCGGCATGGGTGTCCAGCACGATGAAGGGTTTCTCCTTCTTTTTGAGGGACTCGATGATCAGGGCCTGGACGGCGTGTTTGAGCACGTCGGCGTGGTTGCCGGCGTGAAAGGCGTGGCGGTAGCTCAGCATATGAGATCTCTGAGGGGGCCCTGCTGGGCACCCAGTAACGATAGATAGTGAAACAGGTTGCGGCTGTCGCCGCGAAACAGGGCGAGGGTGCGCAGGGTCTGCAGCAAGACCCCCTGTTGCAGCCGCTCCAGCTCCAGTTCGTGGGCCAGCATGGTCTGGTACTCCTCGGCCCCCACCCGTGACTTGGCCTGCTGGCGCAGGGTGCGCCAGGGGAGCAGCACCGCCTCGGTCTGTACCAGGGCCGGTTGCAAGTCCGTGAGGTCGACCGGGATCCGGAGCAGGTCGAGGTGGTGCAGCAGGAGCGCCAGGTTGACGTTGCCCCCCATGCTTTGCACGTGGAGCCAGTCCTGGCTGCGCTGGCCATAGGCGCCTGTGCTCCATGTCCAGAACTCGGAAGGGGTGGGCAGGGCGTCGGGGCTGACCCGCTCGCTGGCCATCAAGGCTTCATCACGCAAAGAAGGCCTGCTCCATGGTTTCCAGCTCTTCAGAGAGGCTCATCCACTCCAGCTCGACGTGCTCCAGCTCTTCCTTGAGGGGGCCCTGGGACTTGAGCAGCTCGGAGAGCTTGCCCTTGGCACTCTCTTCATAGATGGCGGGATCGGCGAGCTGGTGCTCGATATCGGCGAGCCTGCCTTGCAGCTTCTCCATGCTGGCCTCGAGCTTCTCGAGCTTCTGGCGAAGCGGCCGGGTCGCTTGCCGGAACTGGGCTTCGAGGCGCTTCTGATCCTTGCGCGCCACCGCCGAGTTGGCGGAGACGGCGCCATCTGCCGGCTTGGCATTGGCCTCTTTCTCCTGCTCGCCGAGCCACTTGTGGTAGTCGTCGAGATCCCCATCGAAGGGCTCGACCCGGCCGCCGTGGACCAGATAGAAGTCATCCGTGGTGGTGCGCAGCAGGTGACGGTCGTGAGAGACCACCACCATGGCCCCCTCGAACCCTTGCAGGGCCATGGTCAGGGCGTGGCGCATCTCCAGATCCAGGTGGTTGGTCGGTTCATCCAGCAGCAGCAGGTTGGGCTTTTGCCAGGTGATGAGGGCCAGCACCAGCCGCGCCTTCTCACCGCCGGAGAAGGGGGCCACCTTGTCGAGAACCTTGTCGCCATGAAAACCGAAGCTGCCGAGGTAGTTGCGAAGCTCCTGCTCGGTCTTGTCCGGCGCGAGGCGCACCAGGTGATCGAGGGGGCTGTCATCGAGGCGCAGGGTCTCGAGCTGATGCTGGGCGAAGTAGCCGATGCTCACCCCGGCGCTCACCTCCAGCTTGCCGGAGAGGGGCGGGTTGGAGCCCGACAGCATCTTGATGAAGGTGGACTTGCCCGCGCCGTTGCGACCGAGCAGGCCGATGCGCGAGCCCGGCACCAGGTTGAGTTTGATCTTCTCGAGGATCACCTTGTCGCCGTAACCGGCGCTGAGGTTCTCCATGGCGATGAGCGGGGTCGGCAGAGCGGAGGGCTCGCGAAACTCGAAGCTGAACTCGGAGTCGGCGTGGGCGGGCAGGATCTTCTCCATCCGCTCCATGGCTTTGAGCCGGCTTTGGGCCTGACGGGCCTTGGAGGCCTTGTAGCGGAAGCGGTCCACATAGGATTGCATGTGGGCCATCTCCCGTTGCTGCTTCTCGTACATGGACTGCTGCTGGGCCAGGTGCTCGGCCCGTTGCAGTTCGAAGTCGGAGTAGCCGCCGCTGTATTCGTTGAGCTTGCCGTTCTCGATATGGATGATGCGATTCACCACGGAGTCGAGGAAGTCGCGGTCGTGAGAAATGAGTACCAGCGTGCCCTGATAGCCCTTGAGCCACTTCTCCAGCCAGATGACGGCGTCGAGATCCAGGTGGTTGGTCGGTTCATCCAGCAGCAGCAGATCGGAGCGGCAGAGCAGCGCCTGGGCCAGGTTCAGGCGCATGCGCCAGCCACCGGAGAAGCTTCTGACCGGCGAGTCGAGCTGATCGCCGCCAAAACCCAGACCGTGCAGCAGCTCGGCGGCGCGGGCGCGAATGCTGTAGGCACCTATGGTATCGAGCTTGCCGTGCAGCTCGGCCACCAGCAGACCGTTGTCATCCGCCTCGGCCCGGGCGAGCTCGGCCTCCAGGGCGCGGAACTCCTTGTCGCCGTCGATCACGTACTCCAGGGCGGAGCAGTCCAGCGCCGGGGTCTCCTGGGCCACGCCGGCAATCTGCCAGCCGGCGGGCAGGCTGAAGCTGCCGTTGTCGATGGCCAGCTCGCCCCGCACCAGCGCAAAGAAGGTGGACTTGCCACAGCCGTTCTTGCCCACCAGGCCCACCTTGTGGCCGGGGTGTATGGTGGCGGACGCGTTGTCCAGCAGCGTGCGGCCGCCGCGGATCAGTTCTATTTGACTGGCAACTATCATGGATGGGTCTGCTTGGCTCGATTGAAGGAGAGAAACTGGCGCGGATCTTACGTGAAATGACACAAATTTGCACTTGAGGGCGGGGGGGATGGCTGCCGCCGGAAAAACGTGTCATAACAGAGACATCTGGGGGGCAGGAGGCTGACCATGTTGATTAAAGAGATCATGACGACCCGGGTCGCGACCGTTTCCATGGATGACAGGCTGAGCGTCATCAAGGAGATCTTCGAGCAGGCCCATTTCCGCCACCTTCTGGTGGTGGAAGAAGAGGAGCTGGTGGGGGTCATCTCGGACCGGGATCTGCTGCGTGCCATCAGCCCCTATCTGGACACGGATGCCGAGATGAACCGGGACACCGAGACCCTCAACCGGCGCGCCCACCAGATCATGAGCCGTGAACCCATCACCGTCTCCCCCGAACGCTCCCTGAAAGAGGCCGCCGGCCTCATGCTGGAACACCAGATCTCCTGCCTGCCTGTGCTGGAAAACGGCGCCCTGGTGGGCATAGTGAGCTGGAAGGATCTGCTGAGGGTCATGCGCGGCTGGCAGCCGGTCTGACGGGGCGGGGAAGGTGTGCGGGGAGCCCGTGTCGCCCGGCAGGGCTTCCCTGCCTCTCGCTTTGCTGAAAGATTAAACTGCATTTATCAAATTTTTCAGATCGATTGTGTTGCAAAAATGATTTTCATGGTCATAAATTCTACCGTTGTCATTTCATGTGACACTATATGTCGCGGCGTCAGCTCGAATTGATGCTTTTATAATTAATCGTTCGCCGCTTCAGTTCCCATCAAGGTTTCCGGATCTACCTTAGGTCATCGGCACATCAACCGATCATCACGACCGAACTCTGGTCTGACAGAGAGTGCTTACACCTGAGGAAAGAACAATGAAAAAGACAGCATTGACGATGGCCATCTCCAGCCTGCTGCTGGCCGGTGGTGCACAGGCCGCCAACGTTTACGATCAGAATGGTACCAAACTGGACATCGGCGGCCGCGTCAACGGCATGTACTACGGCACCGATGACAACGCCACCGAAGGCGATGCCAGCTACCTGCGTCTGCACATCGCAGGTGAAACCAAGGTTGACGAGGATCTGACCGCGTTCGGCTTCGCCGAGTACAACCTGCCGGTCTCCGGTTCTGACAACGACGAGCTGCGTTACGCCTATGCGGGCATCAAGCACGATCGCTTCGGTGCCTTCAGCTACGGCCGCCAGGACGGTCTGTTCACCAAGGCGGTGAACAACTACACCGACGTGCTGCCGGAGTGGGGTGGTGATGGTCTGGGCAAGGACACCGAGGTGTTCGGCACCGGTCGTACCAACGGCCTGGCCCAGTACATGTACAACTGGCAGGGGCTGACCCTGGGTGCCCAGTTCACCGGCAACAACGACCCGCAGAACGCGAGCCGCAGCGAGCGCGTCGGCCCGAACAGCACCTGGAGCCCGAAAGGTTCTTCCGAGGGGTATGCCCTCTCTGCCAACTATGACTTCAACATGGGCCTGAGCCTGGGTGCCGCCTACAACCAGGCAGGCAAGACCGATGAACAGGCCGAGAACGTGAGCTTCGGCGGCGACAACGACGCCAAGCTGTTCGGGGTGGGCGCCAAGTATGCCGTCGGCAACCTCTACATGGCCGCCACCTACTCCCACGGTGAAGATCACCTCTTCGTGGACACCGGCTCCCTGCGCGGTTACGCCGAGAAGATGGATGGCTACGAAGCGGTCGTGCAGTACAACATCACGCCGAAGTTCAAGCCCTCCCTGGCCTACCTGCGTACCGACGTGAAGGACAGCGCTCACGGCATCGATGACACCGCGACCGAATACGTCTCCGTGGGTGCCTGGTACAACTTCACCGACAACTTCAATGCCTACGTGGACTACAAGATCAACCTGCTGGACGAAGTGGGTTCCACCGGCAAGAACAGCCTGAACAAGTCCACCGACGACATCGTCGCCGTGGCCCTGCAGTACAACTTCTAAGTCGTCCCGGACGCACTGCACATCCCAGGACCGGCCCATGTGGCCGGTCTTTTTGTTGCTGGCTGACCGCGCTGGATGACAAGAGCGGCACGCCGGGGTTCAGCAATGGCCCCGTGTGGTCGATACCCTTGTTGTCGGGGCCGGTGCGTGGCTGTGCTTGTCATGAGGCAGTGATGGGGGGATGATCACGCCCCGTGGTCAAGATCCTATCTTTCCTCGACGCTTTTCATTATTTCTATATAGGCTTGCGTTGTCCCGACAGGGAAAGCGGGGCTGGTTGGCATGTCGCAGCTCCGGTGCGGGGCAATTTCGGGAAATGGACGTAAGGGCGTTATATGGCGAGCATATTGGATTCAGTGGATCAACGTACCCAGCTTGTAGGGGAGAATCGCCTGGAACTGCTGATGTTCCGTTTGGGTGCCCAGCAACTGTTTGCGATCAACGTCTTCAAGGTGCGGGAAGTGGTCAAGCTGCCCCATCTGAACAAGATGCCGGGGTCCCACCACAACATCAGCGGTGTCGCCAACATTCGCGGCGTCTCCATCCCCGTCATCAACCTGCGCGGTGCCATCGGGATGCGTCCCATGGCCATCGATCAGGAGTCCAACCTCATCATCACCGAGTACAACCGCACCATTCAGGGGTTCCTGGTGGGGCAGGTGGCCCACATCGTCAACATGACCTGGAAGGACATACTGCCGCCGCCCCGTTCGGCGGGTCGTGCCAACTACCTCACCGCCATCACTCGCATCCCGGAAGGGGGCGTCGACCAGATCGTCGAGATCATCGACGTGGAGAAGGTGCTGGCGGAGATCATCACCTATGACGTGCGCATCTCGTCCGAGGTGCTGGACGAGGAGATCCTGCCCCAGATGCAGGGACGCCGGGTGCTCATCGTCGATGACTCCAGCACGGCCCGCAACCAGGTGCGCGAGACTCTCGCCCAGCTCGGGCTCGAGGTCATCGAGTGCCAGGACGGCTTGCAGGCCCTCAAGCTGCTCAAGGGGTGGTGCGATGCGGGCAAGAAGGTGACCGACGAGATCATGCTGATGATCACGGACGCCGAGATGCCGGAGATGGATGGTTATCGCCTGACTCACGAGGTGCGCAGCGATCCGCGCATGTCCGAGCTCTTCATCACCCTCAATACCTCCCTGAGCGGCAACTTCAACGAGGCCATGGTCAAGAAGGTGGGGTGTGATCGCTTCATCTCCAAATTCCAGCCCGACTTGCTGGTGGACGTGGCCCAGCAGCGGATGCGGCAGATCCTGGGCCGTTGAACCCGGCACGCCGAACCATGAAAAAGCCCCCGCCATGCGGGGGCTTTTTGCTGGGTAAGGAGAAGGGCCATGGGCCCGGCCACCGGGCTATTGTGTCAGCAGAGGCTCGACAAAGCGGGCGACCTTGTCGCGGATCCGGGGCTGGGCGGCGGCCGTCGGGTGCAGTCCATCGTTCATCATGAGTTCAGGGCGCAGCACAATATCATCCAGAAAGAAGGGCATCAGCGGCAGGTCGTTGGCCTTCGCAAGATCCGGGAAGATCTGCTCGAACTGCTGCAGATAGCGCGCCCCATAGTTGCGGGGCAGCAGGATCTGGGTCAGCACCGTCTTCGCCTGGTGCGCCCGGGTGAGCTCGATCATCTTGGTCAGGTTGGCCCGGGTGATGGCGGGAGCAAAGCCCCGCAGCCCGTCGTTGGCGCCGAGTTCGATCAACACCCAGTCCGGTTTGTGGGTTTCGAGCAGAGCGGGCAGGCGGGCCAGGCCGCCCTGGGTCGTTTCACCGCTGATGCTGGCATTGATGAGGGTGTGTTCTCCCCCCTGCTGCTGCCACTTTTCATTGAGCAGGGCAGGCCAGCTCTGTTCGGCCTGCATCTGGTAGCCGGCACTCAGGCTGTCGCCCAGTACCAGCAGGGTCTGGGCCTGGACGGACGCTGCCCAGCAGCACAGGCAACTCACGGCAAACAAGAGACGCATCATGCAGTCAACTCCCACGTTCTATTGTCATTACAGGTTCAGGCAAACAGGATACCCAAGATGAGTTCAACGCCCATTATCGCCGTCAGGGGGCTCGGTAAAACCGTTCGCCTCGGTCAGGAAAGCCTCACCATCCTTGAAGGGATCGATCTGCAAGTCAATACCGGCGAGACGCTGGCGCTGGTCGGTGCGTCCGGTTCCGGCAAGTCCACCCTGCTCGGTTTGCTGGCCGGTCTCGATCTGCCGAGCAGCGGCGAGATAGAGATCCTCGGCCACTCCCTCACCCGGCTGGACGAGGAGGGACGCGCCAGGCTGCGGGCCGAGCAGGTGGGGTTCGTGTTCCAGTCGTTCCTGCTGCTGCCCACCCTGAGCGCCCTGGAGAACGTCATGTTGCCGGCCGAGCTGCGGGGGGAGACCGACAGCGAGCCCCGTGCCCGGGAGCTGCTGGCCCAGGTCGGTCTGGGAGAGCGGTTGCACCACCTGCCGCCGCGCCTCTCTGGCGGCGAGCAGCAGCGGGTCGCCATTGCCCGTGCCTTCATGACCCGCCCCAGCCTGCTGCTGGCGGACGAGCCTACCGGCAACCTCGACAGCAAGACCGGGGAGACGGTGATCGAACTACTGTTTCGTCTCAACCGCGAGCACAACACCACCCTGGTGGTGGTGACCCATGACCATGAACTGGCCCAGCGCTGCCAGCGGCAGCTGGTGATGTCAGCCGGGCGGCTGGAGGCACAATCTGTCATGGCGGCCAGGGTGGGAGAGCTGTCATGAGTCAGTGGCGACTGGGATTGAAGCTGCTGCGTCGGGAAGGGTTCAGCGGCGAGCTGCGCTGGTTTGTGCTGGCGCTGGCGCTGAGCGTCGCCTGCGTGCTCAGCGTGGCTCTGGTGGCGGATCGGCTGGACGCTGGGCTCAAGGCCTCCGGGCGGGATTTCATCGGAGGGGACAGGGTGCTGCGCTCCGCGACGCCGGCACCGGCAGAGTGGCTGGCGCAGGCGCATCAGGAGGGGCTTGCCGTGCAGACCACGGTCAGCTTCAACAGCATGCTGTTTCACGGCGATACCCTGCAACTGGCCTCCATCCGCGCCGTGCCCGGGGATTTTCCCTTCTACGGCAAGCTGGAGCTCACTCCCCAGCGCGCCCCGGCGCCCGGCGAGATCTGGCTCTCCGCCAGGGTGATGCAGCTACTCGGCGCCAAGGTGGGGGAGGTACTCGAGGTCGGCAACACCCGGCTGACGGTGGCAGGGGAGCTGGGCCAGGAGCCGGATCAGGGGTTCAGTCCCTTCCAGATGGCGCCAAGGGCCTTGATCCACAGCGCCGATATCGAGGCGACCGGGGCCCTGCTGCCGGGCAGTCGCCAGCAGTGGCGCTATCTCGTCAAGGGGCCCCGTGACGCCATCGCCCGCTATGAGGCCTGGCTCAACCCCAGGCTGAGCGCCGGGCAGAAGCTCGTCAAACCCGACGATCAGGGTACCCAGGTGGGGAAATCCCTGGGCAATGCCGAGCGCTTCTTCCGTCTGGCATCCCTTGCCGGCGTGCTGCTCGGCGCCCTGGCCATGGGGATAGCGGTGCGCCATTTTGCCGAGCGCCAGACCAACATGGTGGCCCTGCTCAAGACCCTGGGGGCCTCGCGGCGCACCCTGTGGCAACTGATGGGCACCCTGCTGTTCTCCCTGACCCTGGTGGGGGCCCTGATGGGGCTGGTGGCGGGCAGTGCCATGCAGTGGCTGACCCTGAACCTGCTGGGGGATCTGCTGCCTGCGGATCTGCCGCCCCCCTCCTGGCGACCCTTTGCCCTTGGCCTCGCGGTCGCCTTCTTCATCACCCTGATGCTGGCGTTCGTTCCCTTCCTGAGGCTGCTCAAGGTACCGCCGCTGCGGGTGCTGCGCCGGGAGCTGGAGGCGGGGATCCCCCCCTGGCTGACGGTGCCCGTGGGGCTCATCGGGCTGTTTGCCCTGGTGTGGGGCTTTACCGCGGACATCAGGCTGGCCTGCGGGCTCATCGGTGGCATGGGGGTGTTGATGGCGCTGCTGGCCCTGCTCGCCTCCGCGCTGCTGCGTCTTGGCAGTCGGCTCAAGGGGCCCCATGCCCTGCGCCTGGCCATCAATCACCTCTCCCGGGAGCGGGGCAGTGGTCTGTTCCAGCTGGCGGGCTTCGCCCTGGCCCTGATGCTGTTCGGGCTGCTGTGGGCGGCGCGGGTCGATCTGCTGGAGGATTTTTCCACCCGGTTGCCTGCCGACGCCCCGAACCGCTTCCTGGTCAATGTGGCGGACAGCGAGCGGGAAGGGATCCTGGCCGATCTGCACCAGGCCGGGGCCATCACCTCGGACTTCTACCCCATGGTGCGCGGGCGCTTGACCCGTATCGCCGGTGAGGCGGTGGGGGAGGATGCGGCGCGGGAGGGGGTGGACAGGGAGCTCAACTTCACCACCACATCGGCCCTGCCCGCCGACAACAAGGTCACTGCCGGTCAATGGCTGGCCGGCAAGGGGGAGGTCTCCGTCGACGAGGCACTGGCGGGACGGCTCGGCATCGCACTCGGAGACGTGCTCGGCTTCACCATAGAGGGGCGGGCGTTCGAGGCCAGGGTGACCAGCCTGAGGTCCATCAAGTGGGACAACATGAGGCCGAACTTCTACATGATCTTCTCGCCGGACGTGTTGGCCCCCTTCTCCCAGACCTGGCTCGGCAGCTATCGTCTGCCGCCTGAGGGGCGAGGGGCAGAGGTGGAACTCATCCGCCGCCACCCCACGGTGAGCCTCATCGATGTGGAGGATCTGATAGGCCGCCTCACCCTGGTCTCCGATCAGGTGAGCCGCGCCCTGGGGTTGATGCTCGGGCTGGTGACGGTGGCCGCCCTGCTGGTGCTGCTGACCCAGACCCAGGCTGGCATGGCCCATCGGCGCCGGGAGCTGCTGCTGATGCGCACCTTGGGGGCGGGCAGCGCCCTGCTCGAGAAGATGTTGCGCTGGGAGCTGGTGGCGAGCGGTGCCCTGGCGGGGCTCTGCGCCGCCATGGTGGTGGAGCTCTGCTCCTTCGGCCTGCAGTGGTGGTGGGAGGGAGCGCAGTGGCAGTTCCACTGGGCCATCTGGGCTGCACTCCCCCTGCTTGGGGCCGTGCTGGTGACCCTGGCCGGACAGGGCATGCGCCGCCAACTGCTGGCGGGTACCCTGAGCGACCGGCTCAGGGGACTGGGGCAGGGGCTGCTCTGATGGCTCGACACATCCCGACCTCGGTCGGGATGTGTCATTGGGTCAACGGGGTGAGTGCAGCAGATTGTCCAGAGCGCCGGGCAGGGCCGGGAAGCTGAAGTGAAAACCGGCCTGCTGCAAGCGGGCGGGCAGTACCTGCTGTCCGGTGAGCAGCAGATCCGCCGCCTCTCCCATCAGGAGTCGCAGGAGGGGTGCCGGTACGAAGAAGAGGTGCGGGCGATGGAGCGTGGCGGCCAGGGTCTCGCTGAACCGGCGATTGCTGACCGGTTGCGGGGCCGTGCCGTTGAAGATGCCGTCACACTCGCCGTGCTCGATGAGAAACAGCATGGCCCGCACCAGATCCTGCACGTGGATCCAGCTCATCATCTGGGTGCCGCTGCCCATGGGGCCGCCGAGGCCGAGGCGGTAAGGGGGCAGCATCCTGGGCAAGGCGCCCCCCTCCATGCCGAGTACCAGGCCGATGCGCAGGATGCAGACCCGGGTCTGGGCCGAGCGGGCCTGCTGGGCAAGCTGCTCCCACTGCTGACAGAGACGGTGGGTGAATTCGTCGTGAGGGCTCTGGCATGTTTCATTCAGAGGGGCGTCATCCTGGCGGCCATACCAGCCGATGGCGGAGGCATTGAGCAGCAATCTGGGGGGCGTGCTGGAGAGTTTGACGAGATCCACCAGCTGTTCGGTCAGCAGCCAGCGGCTGTTGCAGAGCAACTGCTTGCGGGACTCGCTCCAGCGTCCGGCGGCGATGGGTTCGCCGGCCAGGTTGATGACGATGTCCACGTCATTGAGGTGATCCAGCCTGTCCAGGCTGTCCAGCAGGGTGACATCGTGGCCGAGCAGCTCGTAGGCCCGGCTGCCCTGGCGGGTCAGCACGACTACTTCGTGCGCCACCTTGAGGTGTGCCACCAGACGGCGGCCGATAAACCCCGTGCCCCCCGTGATCAGTATCTTCATGTCCTGCCTCCCTGACGCTCTAGGGTCTACTCTAGAGCCTGGGTGCCCGATGGACAAGCTCCTGTTTTTATGAGCATTATGATTTTTGTCTCCCAAGACGCCGCCCCCTTTGTCCACGGGGTTGCCGGGCTTTGCGACCACGGGGGGCGCCGTGGCGCGGCGGTATCAGGGGCTCATTCCGGCTTGCCAAACGGGCGCCAGCGGGTAAACTCGAGCGCTTTTTCGCCATGTTCATGAGGGCCGTTATGCCATTTCGACGTTTGAAGGTGCGTCAATTCTATGTCCGGCTGCTCTGTGCCTTGCTGGCCGGTCTGTTGCCCATGCTCCTTGGGCTCGTCATCGTCATCTGGCAGACCGCCACCGGCGTGAAACAGGATGCGGTGGCGCGCCTGGAACATGCCAGGGTCATGTTTGACCGCACTCTGGACAATGCCCAGTTGGCGGCGTCGGCCCTCACCGGCAGCCTGGGCAGGCCCTGTCTCGAGGTGGTGCAGGGGCTCAGGGATCAGGTGGCCACGGTGCCGGATGTGCGTAGCGTCAACCTGGCCAGGGGGGATCGGATCTACTGCTCTTCCCTCTATGGCCCGGTCGATGGCGGCATCAAACTGGATGACTATGTCGGGGGCAGGCTCGACCTGATGAAGGGCAACCCGGTCACCCCGAATCGTCCCCTCATCGCCTACCGGGAAGAGGTGGGCGAGTTCAGCGTGCTGGTGGGGGTCGACGGCTACTACCTGCTCAACATCCTGGACATGCTGAGCCGCAACTCCCCACTGGGGTTGGTGGTCGGCAACGAGATGCTGCTGCGAAACAGCGAGCTCACCGACAAGCTGATCCCCAAGGACCGCAGTGGCTATCTAGAACAGGTCTCGACCAGGTACCCGTTCAAGGTAGTGACCACGGTGTCGGTGGATGAGTACCGTGCCCACATCTGGGACTACTCCAAGGTGGGCGTCATTATTTATCCTCTGCTGAGCCTGCTGCTCGGGGTGGCGGTCTTCTGGCTGATGGGCCGTTCGACCTCGCCGGCCCAGGAGCTGAAACGGGCACTGTCCCAGCAGGAGTTCATCCCCTATCTGCAACCCGTGGTGAACGGGGAGGACGGCCAATGGAGCGGTTGCGAGGTGCTGATGCGCTGGCAACACCCCCGTCAGGGGATGATCTCGCCGGATCGCTTCATTCCCCTGGCAGAGGACAGTGGTCTCATCGTGCCCATGACCCGGCTGCTGATGGCGCAGGTGCGCGAACAGTTTGCGGGCAAGGCGCACCATCTGCCGCGAGGGTTCCACTTCGGCTTCAACATCAGCGCCAGCCACTGCAAGGATCTGAGCCTGGTGGAAGATTGCCGGGATTTCATCAACGCCTTCAAGGGGAATCCCATCAAGCTGGTGCTGGAGCTGACCGAGCGCGAGCTCATCGTGGCGGACGAGACGACGGACCGGCTCTTTGCCGAGCTGCATGCCCTCGGGGTCTTCATCGCCATCGACGATTTCGGCACCGGCCACTCCAGCCTGACCTACCTGCAGACCTTCCAGGTCGACTTCCTCAAGATCGATCAGAGCTTCGTCGGCATGATTGGGTCGGACGCGCTCTCCAGCCACATCGTGGAGAACGTCATCGATCTGGCGACCCGGCTCGGTCTGCAACTGGTGGCGGAAGGGGTGGAGAATCAGGTGCAGGCCGACTATCTGAAGGCCCGCGAGGTGACCTTCCTGCAGGGCTACCTGTTTGGCAGGCCCATGCCTATGAAGGAGTTTGTCAGCCAACTGGCAGCACAGGGGCGCTGAGGGGCAAGCGCGAGGCAAAAAAAACCAGCGACCGGGTCGCTGGTTTTTTTATGGCCGGATGGCTCAGAGCATGCGGGCCAGGGCGCGGCACAGACGCTGAACACCCTCTTCCGTGGTCGCCTCATCCACACAGGAGAAGCTCAGGCGCAGGGTGTTCTGGATTTCGGGGCGCACATAGAAGGGAGCGCCGGGCACGAAGGCAACCTTCTCCTTGATGGCCTCGTCGAACAGGGCCATGGCACTGACGCTGGGCGGCAGGGTCAGCCAGAGGAACATGCCCCCTTCGGGACGGGTGTAGCTGACGCCGGGCGGACAGTGGCGGGCGAGGGCGGCTTCCATGGCGGCACGCTGGCGACCATAGACCTCCTTGATCTTCTCCAGGTGAGCGTCGAGGGAGTTGTCGCTCAGGAAGCGGTGCAGCACCTGCTGGCTGAAGGCGTTGCTGTGCAGGTCGGTGGCCTGCTTGGCGATGGTGACCTTCTTGCGCAGCCAGTCCGGCACCACCATCCACCCCAGGCGGAAGGCGGGTACCACCGTCTTGGAGAAGGACCCGAGCAGCACGGTGTTGTGGGGGGCCAGCTTGGCGATGGGGGGCAGGTGCTCCCCCTCGAAGCGCAGCTCGCCATAGGGGTCGTCTTCCACCATCAGCAGATCGTGGCGCACCAGGCGCTCCGCCAGGGCTTCCCGGTTGGCGCGGCTGTAGGAAACTCCACTCGGGTTCTGGAAGTTGGGCACGCCGTAGAGCAGCCTGGCGCTGGAGCCCTGCTCCAGCAGCGCATCCAGCGCGGCCAGATCCAGCCCCTCTTCCGCCAGGGTGATGGGCTTGAAGTTCGGTTGATAGACGGAGAACGCCTGGATGGCGCCAAGGTAGCCCGGCTCTTCGATGATGAGATCCTGCCCCTCGTTCACCAGCACCTTGCCCAGCAGATCCAGCGCCTGCTGGGAGCCGCTGGTGATGAGGATGTTGTCAGGATTGACGGTCATGCCGTGACGGCTCAGGTAGCGGTCGGCGATGAACTGGCGCAGCGGGGCAAAGCCCTCGGTGGTGGCGTATTGCAGTGCCGCGGCTCCCTGCTCGCGCAGCACGTCCTGGCACGCTTGCTCGATGGCCTTGACCGGGAACAGATGGGGGTTGGGCAGGCCGCCGGCGAAGGAGATGATCTCCGGATTGGCGGCAACTTTGAGGATTTCGCGGATAAAGGAAGGCTCGACCTTCTCGAAGCGCTGGGCAAAAAACGGCTGCATAGGGTTCTCTCTGACTAGGTGGCGGTCGCTCCATTCAACCGCCAGGTTATCCGTTTGTATCAGATTTCAGAAATGAGGCAATGGCTGTCACAAAAATCCATAAAAAAGGGCAGGTTTGGCACCTGCCCGAATTTTATCGTCCCGACCCCGGTCAGGGGCGCAAAAACCCCTGTCAGGGGGGCATCGGGCGGGATGGGGGTCAGAGCCCCGGCGCCTTGAGGAAGCGGATCATCAGGTCGGTATTGGCCCCGAGCTGCTGCTCGATCCGGCCCGGGAAGAGCTCGGCCATCTTGTCGAGGCGATCATGCTCCGTGTGCCAGATCTTGCCCCACTGGGTCTCGCTGTCCCGGTCGCAGGCGCTCTTGGTGGCGTCGTCGTAGCAGTCCCACAGCGCCGGATTGGTGCTCTGGGAGTAGCCGTCATAGCCATCTTCTCCGTTGATGGTGAAGTTGGTGGCCTCCACGTAGGCGATGGGCACCCCCAGGCAGGCAAAGGGGGCATGATCGGACCAACTGCCGGTCTCCCCTTCCGGGTAGCCGCTGTAGCTGGGGTGGATGGCGAACGGGGTGGCGGTCTGCTGGGAGATGGCCAGCAGGCGATCGCGCACCTTGGGATCGAAGCTGTAGCGGCTCGGGTCGGCGCAGTTGTACTCGGCCACGTCGGAGTGGGCCGAGTGGACATAGACGATGTCGCCCCCGGCGATGGTGTCGTAGTTCACCATGGCCAGCAGCTTGGCGACGGCGTCGGTGTCGAGACTGGCGGCATAGGCTCTGGAGCCGTTGAGGCCGTTCTCCTCGGCGCCGAAGAAGGCGAAGCGCACCGTGTAGGGCAGGGTCTCTCCCTTGAGTGCCTCGGCAACCGCCAGCAGGGCGGCGACGCCGGCCCCGTTGTCGGTGGCGCCTTCGGATCCTTTCTTCTCGCCGGTGCTGTCATAGTGGGCACCGATGAGGATCACCTCGTCGCTCTGACCCTTGAGCTCGGCGACGATGTTCTGGGAGGTTCGGTCTGTGCCGCCCCTGGTGTAGGTGAATGGCTGGTTCTGCACCTCGTAACCCCAGCCGGCCAGGTGATCCTGGATCCAGGCGGCGGCGCGGGTTTCGGCCTCGGTGCCCGTGGGACGAGCGCCTATCCCTTCTGCGCCAGAGCTCAGTTGCACCAGAAACTCATGGGCCTGAGCGGCGGGGGCAGGGGGTTGGGAGTCGTTGTCAGAGGGGTTGCAACCGGCCAGCAGGGCAGGCAGGACGAGGGCCAACAGGGTTTTCTTCATACTGCAATCCTTTGTTGTATATGGTTTTATTTTTCCGCGTCAGGATGAACCCGACGTCCGGCAGATTCTGTGAAGGGGGTGGCATTTGTCAACCTTGCCGGTGGATGTGGGCAGTCCCGGGGGATTTGTTGTGGGAAACACTTGCGCCTTGTGCCTATCTTGGGATAATTCGCTCCCCTGTTTTTGCGAACTGATGCAATAACGAGCGATCCATTTATGTCGGCTCTGTTCCAGAGCGATGCAATAACGAGCAATTTACTATGTCTGTGACCCAAGATGTGTTTAACGAAGACGGCAAGTTCATGCGCAAGATCCGCAGCTTCGTCCGTCGCGAAGGCCGCCTGACCAAAGGGCAGGAGAAGGCCCTGGAAGAGCTCTGGCCGGTCATGGGCATCGATTTCGCACCAGAGCCGCTCGACATGGTGGCCCTGTTTGGCCGCGATGCACCCGTGGTGCTGGAGATCGGGTTCGGCATGGGCGCCTCCCTGGTTGAGATGGCCAAGAACGCCCCCGAGAAGAACTTCATCGGCATCGAGGTGCACTCTCCGGGTGTGGGCGCCTGCCTTGGCACCGCCCAGGAGGCGGGCGTCACCAACCTGCGCGTCATCTGCCACGATGCGGTGGAAGTGCTGGAGCACATGATCCCGAACGGTTCTCTCTCCTGCCTGCAGCTCTTCTTCCCGGACCCCTGGCACAAGAGCCGCCACCACAAGCGTCGCATCGTGCAGCCTGCCTTTGCCCAGGATATCCGCCAGAAGCTTGCCATCGGTGGCGTCTTCCACATGGCCACCGACTGGGAGAACTACGCCGAGCACATGCTGGAGGTGATGAGTGCCGCCGAGGGGTACGAGAACACCTCCGCCACCGGCAACTGGGTGCCCCGTCCCGACTGGCGCCCCCTGACCAAATTCGAGCAGCGTGGCCATCGTCTGGGCCACGGTGTCTGGGATCTGATTTTCAAACGAGTCAACTGAGTCAACGTATCAACTAAGGAGCTATCATGGCCAACCGTAGCCGCCGTCTGCGTAAGAAACTGCGCGTCGATGAATTCCAGGAAATGGGGTTCGACATCAGTTTCAACTTCCCGGTCGGCACCGCCGAAGAGACCATTGATGCCGTGGTCGATGCGCTGATCGACGAGGTGATTGAGCCTCGCAAGCTGGCCTTCGCCGGCTCGGGTCACCTGGCCTGGGAAGGGATGATCTGCACCCAGCAGCTCGGCAAGTGCACCGACGAAGACCGTTCCGCCGTTCAGACCTGGCTGCAAGGCAAAGGGCTGGAGGCCGTGGTGGTCACCGAGCTGTTCGATCTCTGGTACGGCGAGCCGGCCTGATATCTGACTGCCTCCCGGGCAGATAGAAAATCCCGCCGCCGGCGGGATTTTTGTCGGTGGGCTGGCCCCGCCTCGTTTCACGTCATGGAATAGCCAATGGTGTTGTCATCCGAATTACTGGCCGGCATCCTGGAAGAGGTGCGTCCGCTGCTCGGGCAGGGGAAGGTGGCCGATTACATTCCCGCCCTGGCCCAGGTGCCTGCCGACCGGCTGGGGATCGCGGTCTGTACCGTTGAAGGGGAATTGTTCACCGCAGGTGACGCTTTCGAGCCCTTCTCCATCCAGAGTATCTCCAAGGCCCTGAGCCTCACGCTGGCCTTGACCCTCTATCAGGAGGAGGAGATCTGGGCCAGGGTGGGCAAGGAGCCCTCCGGCCAGCCGTTCAACTCCCTCGTCCAGCTGGAGTTCGAGCAGGGCATTCCCCGCAACCCCTTCATCAACGCCGGTGCCCTGGTGGTGAGCGATCTGCTGGAAACCCGGCTCACCGCTCCTCGCCAACGCACTCTGGAGCTGGTGCGCCGCCTGTGCGGCAACCCGGCCATCATGGCGGATCAGGTGGTGGCGCGCTCCGAGTACCAGCACTCCGCCCGCAATGCCGCCATCGCCTATCTGATGAAGGCCTATGGCAACTTCGAGAACGAGGTGGACAAGGTATTGCAGAGCTACTTCAATGCCTGCGCCATCCGCATGAGCTGCGTCGATCTGGCACGAGCCTTCGTCTATCTGGCCAACCGGGGTGTCCCTCTTGGCGAGAGCACGCCCCTGCTGCCGGCCCGGACCACCAAGCAGGTCAATGCCCTGCTCGCCACCTGCGGCCTCTATGACGAGGCGGGCGACTTCGCCTACCGGGTCGGCATGCCGGGGAAATCCGGGGTGGGGGGCGGCATCATGGCGCTGATCCCGGGAGAGCTTTCCATCTGCGTCTGGTCACCCGAGCTCAACAAGGCGGGCAACTCCCTGGCCGGGACGGCGGCGCTGGAGCTGCTGGCCGAGCGCCTGGGCCGCTCCATTTTTTAACTCTCTTCACTATGCATCGAGACGACATCATGAAACGAATGACTGGACTGTGGCGAAGCTGCCTGACCGCCTTGCTGCTCTGGTGTGCCTGGCCCGCGCTGGCCGCCGAGCTGCCCCCGCTCTCCCTGGCGGATGCCAAGGGGAAGGAGGCGGTGATCCTGGATACCCGCCCGAGCTATTTCTATCAGGGCTGGCCCATGGACGGGGAGAAGCAGGGGGGCCATGTGGCCGGTGCCGAGCTGCTCTCCGCAGAGTGGAAATACAGTGACGAGGAGTGGCCTGTGGCGCTTGCGAGCAAGGGGCTGAAGGCCGACAAACCCGTCGCCCTCTATGGCACCCCTCGCGAGGTGGCCGAGGTGGCCCGTCTGCTGCGCCTGCAGGGCATCAAGCAGCTGTTCGAGCTGCAGGGATGGAAAGAGGCGCCCCGGGAGCATCTGGCACGCTGGCAGCAGCTGGTCCATCCGCTCTGGTTGGCGGACTTGCAGGCAGGCAAACCGGTCATTGCCGCCCCCAAGGGGGAGTGGAAGGTGTTCGAGGTGGACTGGGGATCCCCCAAGGCCTATCTGCTGAGCCACATTCCGGGAGCCGGCTACATCGACACCAACCGGCTGGAAGGGGAGCCGCTGTGGAACAAGGTCTCTGACGAGGCGCTCAAGGCGCTGCTGCTGGAGAACGGCATCCGTCATGACACCACCGTCATCCTCTATGGCCGCAACACCATGGCGGCGGCCCGTGCGGCCCATCTGATGATGTATGCGGGGGTCGAGGATGTGCGGCTGCTGGATGGCGGGCTGGAGGCCTGGTTCGTGCAGCATCTGCGCACCGAGACCGGGCTGGCCAACAAGTTCACCCCGGCCAAGGAGTTTGGCGTGGCCATCCCGGCCCATCCCGAGTACTACACCACCCTTGACCAGGCCAAGGCCCTGCTCAAGCAGCCGGACGGCGCCCTGGTCAGCGTGCGCACCTGGGACGAGTTCGTGGGCAATACCTCGGGCTACAGCTACATCAAGCCCAAGGGGGACATTCCCGGGGCCAGATGGGGTCATGGCGGGGTGGATGCCAACAGCATGAGCGACTTCCACAACCCGGACGGCACCATGAAGCCCGCCCGCGAGATCCTCGCCATGTGGGATGAGTGGAATATCGAGCCGACCCAGCAGGCCGCTTTCTACTGCGGCACCGGCTGGCGCGCCTCAGAGGCGTTCTTCTACGCCTGGTTGATGGACTGGAAGCGGATCAGCGTCTACGACGGCGGATGGTTCGAGTGGAGCATGGATCCGGCCAACCCCACCGTCACCGGCGAGCGCAAGCCGGGCAAGTAACTAATAATCCAGAGCAGGCCGGACAGATGTCCGGTCTTTCTTTTCTTGATAGATCATTTTCAATGGCTATAGCAGGTGGATTCTTTCTGTGAATCCTGTTGCTGCAATCAAGGTAAACGGGCCATCCGGTTGAGCTAGGCTTCATCTATCACCGCCAGGGTGAGCGTGAAGAAGGGGAGAGTGATGAAAGCTGTGATGATGCTGGTTTGTCTGTTGGGATTGGCGGGGTGCAGCTCCCAATACATCATGAGCACCAAGGATGGCAAGATGATTGCCACCGATAGCAAACCCAGGTTGGACGAGAGCACTGGCATGTATCGCTATTACGATGAAGAGGGGCGGGAGGTGCATATCAACAAGGACGACATCACCCAGATCATAGAGCGTTGAGGCTCTCCTCAAGCAACAAGGGCTGCCCGCGGGCAGCCCTTGTTATTTTTGGTGCTCATGCCGTCTGGGGCACCTGACGGTTGACCTGGCCAGCAAACAGCTGGTGGAAGCGGGAGTGGGAGTTGGCCAGCAGGCTCACCGGCGACCCCTGCTCCACCACGGTGCCGGCCTCCATCACCACCACCTTGTCCACCGACAAGAGCGGCTCCAGATGGTGGGCGATCACCAGATAGCTTGCCTCCGGCCGGTAGCGGTAGAGCAGCTCCGCCATCTTGCGCATGCCGCCGTGATCGAGGTCCGAGGTGGCCTCGTCCAGCACGATGAGCGGGCGGCGCGATAGCAGGATGCGGGCGATCACCAACAACTGGGTCTCGCCAGCGGAGAGTTGCAGCCTGTCGAGATCCTCGTCCAGCCGGCCGGCGCAGCGCTCGGCCAGCCCCACCTGGGCCAGTGCCTGCTCAAGCACGGCGTCCTCATGCTCCGTCAGGGGCGCCAGATTGGCCCGCAAGGAGCCAAAGAAGGTGAGCGGGATCTGGGAGACGGTGTCATAGAGATCGCGCACCGCCTCCGGGGCCAGCCGGGACAGTGGCTGCTCGCCGTAGAAGATCTCCCCCTGGGAGGCGGGATACATGGCCTGCAATACCCCCAGCAGGGAGCTTTTGCCTGCCCCGGTACGCCCGCACACACCCACCTTTTCACCTGGGGCCAGTTCGAAGTTCACCCTGTGCAGCGCCCACTGGCTGGTCTGGGGGTAGCGCAGCCCCAGGTTGTCGAAGCGCACTGCGGGGTGAGGGGTGGCGAGGGCCTCTCCCTCCTGGCGTTCGCTCTCTATTTCGCTGTATTCGCGCACCCGCTCCACCGCGTTCATCACCTGTTCCACTTCGGCAAAGGTGCGGATGAGGGAGTTGAGCATGGCGGAAGCGGTAAAGGCATAGGTGATGGCAACCGCCCCCAGCAGCGGGCTGTTGCCAAAGGCCACCATGAGTGCCACGGCCCCCACCAGGGTGGCGGAGAGCAGGGTCTGGTGCATGCCGAGCCAGCGGTTGATGGAGGTGGTGGTGTACCAGCTGCGCAGGTTGTTGTCATAGTGGTGCAGCACCTGGTCCAGCGCGAAACGCTCGGCCCCTGCCAGGCGCAGGGCGGGGGCGCCGCGGATGGTCTCGCTGATGCTGATGTAGAGCGGGGAGCGCAGCACCGAGGACTGGCGCCGCAGCTTGAGTTGCACCGCCCGGTAGCGGCGCTGCAACACATAGAGCGCCCATCCCACCAGGGGGGCGATGAGCAGCAGCAGGGGAATATTGATGCCGATCACCACCACCTGCAAGGCCACGGACACCAGCATGCCGAACAGTCCCACCAGCATGGAGAGCAGCATCTCTTGCGCCTCCCCCAGATCCCGGTCGAAGCGGTTGAGGATGCGCCCCTGGGGCACCTTGTCGAAGAAGGCCATGGGGGCGCGGCTGATGCGCCCCAGCATGCCGTCAAACAGGGTCCAGGCCAGCTTGAGGCCGAGTTTGTAGTTGATGACTCGCACCGCCATGATGCAGGCGAGGGAGCCCGCCCCCAGCAGCACATAGATGCCGAGCAGGGTCGTGACGTCGCTCACCTCGGCTTTGCCGCCGAGCCAGAGATCCGAGGCGATGCGCAGCCCCTCCTGGCCCAGGGTGAGCAGCAGGACGAGCAGGATGGCACCGGGGGCGGCGAGGCGCTGCCACATGAAGCCAAACAGTCCCCAGTCCACCTTGCCCTCCACCACTTTCTCCTCGCTGAACTGCTCCGCCTCCTGAGGGGGCACCGGCGGGGCGGGCTGGGGATGCTGGACAAGATCCGCCAACTGGTGGGCATCGAGCTCCACCAGGCGCCCCTGCTCGATGCGGATCACCCGATCGCACCTGGCCAGCACATCCGGGTCGTGGCTCACCAGGAGCCGGGTCGGCCCCGGCTTGAAGGCGAGCCCCTGCTCCAGTACCTGGGCCGCGACCATGGGGTCGAGCGCAGACAAGGGGTTGTCCAGCAGCAGGATATCGGCCCGGGCGTAGAGGGCGCGAGCCAGGGCGACCCGCTGCTGCTGGCCGCCGGAGAGGCGGGTGCCGAGCTCGCCCACCAGGGTTTGATCCCCGTGGCTGAGCAGCGCGAGATCGGCCGTGAGGGCGCAGGCGCCGAGCACCCAACGATAGCGCTCGGCGTGCCAGGGCTGGCCGAACAGGATGTTGTTGCGGATGGTGTCGTTCATCAGCCAGGGTTTATGGCCCAGATGGGCAACCCGGCCGTGGCGACGGATGCTGCCGGCAAACTCGCTGTCAAAGCCGGCAACCAGATGCAGCAGGTAGCTCTTGCCCGCCCCGGTGGCCCCGGTGATCCCCACGAGCTCCCCCGGTGCGATGGCGAGGTTGGCTCCCTCGAGCACCGGTTTTTGCTGGTGCAGGGCACTGACGCCTTCCAGGTGGAGGGCCCCCGCCGGCAGGGCGGGATCATCGAGTTCCCGGTGCTGCTCCGGGCTGTTCAGGAACTCGCACAGCCGGTTGAAGCCGGTGTTGAAGTTGATCAGGGTGCGGATGAGGTAGGGCAGTCGCATCATGGGAATGCGCAGCACGGTAAACAGGGCGATGGTGGTGAACACCTGGGGCAGGGTGAGGGTGTTGCCCGACGCCAGGTAGGTGGTGAAGGTGGCCAGGGTCACCAGCAGGGGAGTGCTCAGCATCAGCCCTTCGTTGATGGCATCGAGCCTGAGCACCCGGCCCAGCACCCCCAGCTCCTGCTGGCGCTTGGTGTTGGCCGCCCGGGTGAAGAAGGGGCCAAGCCCGTTCTGGCGCACCAGCCGCAGCTTCTTGATGTATTCCGCCAGGATGCCGTTGCGCTCGTCCTGTTGACGCTTGAGCTGCTGCTCCTGCTGGTTCATGCGCCGCACCACCCGGGTGGAGATGAGCAGCAGCAGGGCCAGCACCGCGAAGCCCACCAGACCGGCACTGCCCACCTGCCACACCAGCAGGGCGATGGTGCCGATGAGTTGCAGCGCCATGGTGACCGGCATGGCGGGGTCAGCCAGGATCCAAGTGATGTCCCACACGTCCCGGTTGATGAGGTTCTGAACCCGGCCGCCGGCCCTGTCGTCGAAGCTCTTGCCACCCTGCTTCATCACCTTGGCGAGCAGGGATTCGGCCAGCAGACGGCGGATGGGCACGTGCATCTTGAGGGCCAGTTGCAAGGAGTGCTCCGCCAGCATGCCGGCGGCGAGCACGGAGGCGAACAGGGCCAGGGCCAGCAGCAGCTTGTGGCCGGTGGTGGCATCGGTGCCGAGCTGGGTCATGCTGTGGTTGAGCAGCCAGGGGCTGGTCAGGGTGGCGAGCATGCCGAGCAGTTGCAGCAGGGTGAGCAGGCCAATCCGTCCCTTGTAATGGCGCCAGATAAAGGCGGTCAGGGGCCAGGGGCGCACCGGCTGGCGGGCGGTGAGCGCGAGGAAGGCGTCGGCGCGGCCGTCGCGCCTGTCTTCCGGCAGCAGGGGATAGAGATCGTCGAGACTGACCTGGGGCTGGGTGAGCCCCTTGCGCAGCAGCGGGCCGGTCCAGCGATAGAAGAGGCGACTCAGCCAGTCGGCCGAGATTTCCGGATGATCCAATGGGTGTCCTTGTTGTTTTGTGTTGCTTCCATGGGCGGGGCGGCTCATGGGCCGCCCTCGAACTTGTTGTCTTGCTGCAGGCGTGCGCCCGGCGGGATCAGCGATCCCGGTTCATGCGGATGAGCCGGTCCAGGATCCGCTCGCCATCGACCCGCAGGCCGTTGTGTTCGTACTCGTTGGTGATCCAGGCGCGGCTGTTGCCAAGCCCCTTCAGGGTGTCGCGGCTGTAGTCAAACTCTACGTACATGTCCTCGGCATAGACGGCGCAGGCCACCGGCACAGTGTTGCGGGCCAGCTGCGCCGGGTCGTAGAGTGGACCCCAGTCCGCTTTCTGGGCAAGCAGGTGGGCGGCCTCCTTCAGGGGAATGAGCTCGCGGAACTGCTCGAACATCCAGGGGAAGATCATCTCGCCGGTAAAGGCGAAATCTTTGCCTGGCGTCCAGGCCAGGGCAGGGAACTCCCTTCTCACCCGCTCGGCCGCCCAGTTGCTGGCACTCCCTTCGCAATAGATGAGCTCGTGTAGGATGGCGAACACCGGGTTGGTGTTGAACGGCTGCATGGCCTGCACCTGATAGAGGAAGGCGGGGTTGAGGCGTTCGCCGATGAAGGCGTCTTCCAGCAGGTAGTAAAGTGCCTCGAAGGCGCCGCTGGCCCCCAGATCCAGCCCCTGCTGCTGCAACTGCTCCACCGTCAGGCGCTGGCCGTTGGGCAGGCGCACGTCGTGGTGGTGCAGGTGGTTGGCCAGCCGGTTGACCAGGGCCTGGGCATGGGGGAAGCGGGTGAAGAAGGCGCGGTTCTTGTCCGCCACCCGCTGGTAGGTGGCGCGGTAGACCTCATCCGCACTGCGCCCGATGGGGGCCACCCCGCCGGTGAGGTAGACCTCGTGCAGACTCCGCGGGAACAACGAGAGGTAGGTGAGGCTGCAAAAGCCGCCGAAACTCTGGCCGAGCAGGCTCCAGGGGCGCCCCGGGCTCAGCACCTCGCGAATGCATTCAGCGTCGCGCACTATGTTGTCGGCGCGAAAATGGCCGAGGTAATCCGCCTGCTCATCTGGGGTCATCCCCGCCAGGGCGTCAGCACTGATGGGGGTGGAGTGGCCGGTGCCGCGCTGATCGAGCAGCAGCACCCGAAACTCCTGCAGGGCCCGCTTGATCCAGCCGCCATCGGCGGTCGGGCGAGGAGCGCCAAAGCCCGGGCCCCCCTGCAGATAGAGCAGCCAGGGCAGGTCATCATCCAGCTTGTCTTTGCGGCAGAGGGTGCGGCCAAATAGGGTGAGGGTCGCCTCCTCGTCGGGATGCTGGTGGTCGAGGGGCACGGTAAAAAAGTGTGGCTCGCAATGGATGCCATCCAGCACATAGTGCAAGGGGCTGCTCATCTGGGGTCTCCCTGAGGGTAGGAAAATCGTCGGCCTCATCATAGCCCTGGCGCAGGGGCGGGTCACGCCGGTTTTCCAGATTGTTAACAGAGATGGAGTCTGAGGTCGGTGCCGTACAAGGTGTGGTTTCGCCGCAGTTGACGGCGGGCTGCAACTGGACAAAGATGAGCCGCCTGCCGGGACGGGCAGGGATAGGTCAGCACCCCGGGTGCAGGAAACTGGATGGAGTTGGCTCGATGAAGCCGAGATGGATACGTGTTCGCAAGAGACGCACACAGAGGGATCCGGAGGGGGTGCTGCAGGTGGGTTTGCTGGTGTTCAGCGCCACCTGTGGTGCCACTCTGTTGCTGGCGGCCTGCAATGGCGGTTAGCTGAGTGAAACAGACCCGCTTGTCATGAGCGGGTTTTTTCATGCCGGAGCAGAAGGTCGGGACCTGCCTGTAGCCCTTTGCTGGCGCGGGTTTGCGGTATGCAGAGTACGGCTGCTATGGTCAATTTACGACCGGATCCACAGAGGGAGGCGATCATGAACAGTCGTGAAAAAGTCCTGGCTCATTTGGCCACAGATCACCGGGTTGCAGGATTGACCGCCGGCGAGGCACTGGCTGGCATGAGCCACTCGATGAGTTCGCTCCTGCTGCAACAGGATCAGCACTTCTTCCGCCGCCATGCGGACGACCCTTGCCACGAAGTCGCCCGGGCCTGCTCGGCCGGACACGTATGGCATGGGGACGAAAACCACTACTAGCCCCGGCATGTGAGTAAATGACAGATGCAAAAAGGCCCGCTCATCTGAGCGGGCCTTTCGAATTTGGCTCCTCCTACTGGACTTGAACCAGTGACATACGGATTAACAGTCCGCCGTTCTACCGACTGAACTAAGGAGGAATAGTTGGTGCCCAGAGACGGAATCGAACCGCCGACACGGGGATTTTCAATCCCCTGCTCTACCGACTGAGCTATCTGGGCAACGGCGCGCATTAAACCCTTTCTGGACTGAGGTGTCAACCACAGGCCGCAGATTGATGTACCGTTCGCTCGATATCCGAGCAATCTTCCCGTGATTGGACCGGTTTCCCGGTTTTAACCATGAAAAGAGGGGCGCCTGTGCGGCAGGGCGGGCCGACGGCCAGCAGAACATCATGAAGGATGGCGGGCTGCCTGACGTGCCGAGGGCTGCCCGTTGGCGCCAAGCCGGAAGAGGCGCCAGTTATCTTGGCCCATCGATTGAGCCTGCCGCGCTCTGCGGGTATGCTTTGCCGCACTCATCCCCTGGCCATGGTCCGGGCCGACGCGGCTGGCAGGGGTGACATCCATCCAACACCGCCTGGGGTTTATATGAATACCAATATGCAAGAGTGGCGCGAAGAGACCGCCGCCATCGTCAACGAGCTGCTGGCCGATGGCAGCAACCCGGATCTGGATTACGAGATTGAGCACCACTTTGCCTGCCAGAAGTTCGATCTGCTGGAGAAGGCGGCGGTCGATCTGTTCAAGGCCGGTTTCGAAGTGACCGACGCCGAGGAGATGGAGCTGGACGACGGCGCTACCATCTTCTGCTTCGACGCCATGGTGGAGTGCAAGCTGGACATCGACACCATCGTCGCCGACATCGAGAAGATGCTGCCCATCCTCGAGAAATACGGGGTGGACTACGACGGCTGGGGTACCTACTTCCAGGAGTAAGTGCGCCAGATCACGCACGCTTTGCAAAAACAACAAGGCCACCCTCGGGTGGCCTTGTTGTTGCTGGCTTACTGCTCCGGCAGCTGGTAGCTGCGGGCAAACTCGGCCGGTGGGAGGGGGCGGCTGAACAGATAGCCTTGCAGCCGATCGCAACCGACCTGCACCAGCCAGGCCTGCTGCTCCGGCGTCTCCACCCCTTCGGCGGTGATCTTGATGCCAAGTTCATGGCCCAACCCGATGACGGAACGCACGATGGCGGTGGTGGCCTGGTTGGTGGCCAGCCCCTGGGTGAAGCTTTTGTCGAGCTTGAGGGTCGCCACCTGCAGCCTGGGAAGGTAGGCGAGGGAGCAGTAGCCGGTGCCGAAGTCGTCGATGGCGAGCTGGAAGCCCGCCTCGATGAGGCTGGCCAGGTTGCTCTCAATCTCGTCGGCATTCTCCATCAGCACCCCTTCGGTGATCTCCAGCTCCAGTTGCCAGGGGGCGAGCCCGTGGCGCGCGATGCAGTCGAAGATCTGAGGGCAGAGCTCGGGATCGCGGAACTGCAGGGGCGAGAGGTTGATGGAGAGCACCAGGTCCGGGGCCGCCACCTGCCAGCGGGCAAGCTGGGCACAGCCGAGCTCCAGCATCAGCTGGCCGAGCTGGCCGATGAGCCCCAGCTCCTCCGCCAGCGGGATGAACTCGTCGGGGGAGATCATGCCGAATTCGGGATGGGGCCAGCGGCAGAGCAGCTCTGCCCCGTGCAGCCGGTTGCTGTGGGTACAGATGATGGGCTGGTAGACGGCGGTCAGCTCGGCGGACTTGATGGCGAGTGGCAACTGGGCGGCGATGAGCTGGCGGCGTTTGAGCTTGGCATCGAGTGCGGGGTCGAACAGGGTACAGTGCTGCTGCTGGCGCTTGCCCTGGGCCAGGGCGGCCTCGGCGTGGCTCAGCAGACGCTCGGCATCCTTGGCCTTGCCATGGGCGATGCCGAGGAACACCGGGATCTGGATCCTGTGCTCCTCGACCTGATAGGGCGTCATCAGCTCCTGCTGCAGGTTGCGGCTCCACGTATCCAGAGAGAGGGGGAGCTCGGGCAGCAGCAGGGCGAAGTCATCCGCCGCGACCCGGCAGAGCAGGGACTGGGGCGGCGCCAGTCGTTGCAGGCGACGGGCCACCTGGCTCAGCAGGCGGTCGGCGACCCGGATGCCGAAGCGATCGTTGATCTCGCGAAAATGTTGCAGATCCACCAGCAGCAGGCTGGCTTTGCGGGCGCCCAGATGACGGCTGGTCTGGAGGAAGTGGGAGAGCTTGAGCAGGCCGGTCAGGCTGTCGTAGTGCTGCTCCTGCTGCAACTGGGCCTGGGTGGTGCGCAGCCCGGTGATGTCGCGGCTAAGGGTAAGGATGCCGAGGGAGTTGCCCTCGTCATCCGGCACCTCGACCCGGGTGACCTCCAGATGGCGGCCTCTGCCCTGGGCATCCACCACGCAATACTCCCCCTGACCCAGGGTTTGTTCGACGGGCAGCCGGGGCGGGACGCGCCGACCCAGAGCCTCGCTTGCCACCAGCCCCATGAAGTCGAGAAAGGCCTGGTTGCAGTCGATGAGCACGCCCTGATGATCCTCGAGACGGATGAGGTCGGGAATGGCATCCAGCAGGCGGCGTTGCAGCAACTGCTGCTGGCGGAAGGTTTGCTCCAGCTCCTTGCGCTGATCGATGGCGCTGACCATGGCAAACAGGGCGATGGGGTCGCCGTGCTCGTCATACAGGGGAACCTTGTTGATCTCCATCCAGCTGGCGCCTTCGCCGCTGTGGCAATGGAGCTGCTGGTGCAGCAGGGGTTTGCCGTCGGCCAGCAGGCGGTCATCTTCCTCCCGGAATACATCCCCCCAGGGCATCTCGGCATCGCTCTTGCCAATGAGTTCGCTCGGGTCTTGCAGGCCGGCTTCCCTGGCGAATGCCTTGTTGGCAAACAGGTACCGTCCGTGCTTGTCCCGGCAGAAGATATTCATGGGTAACTGGTCGATGATCTGCTGCAGCAGCGCCAGGGAGAACGAAGAAGTCACGAGAGCACTCACGGGGGAGACTTCGAGCAAATCTATGATAACAGGTGGGTTTTGTAAAGCCTGGGTTAAGAGTACGCCATTTGTGCGGATCCCTGCTGACAGTCTGTGTCGCGATCGCCATAATAGCCGCCGGTTGGCCTATGGCCTTATGGATGAGAGAAGCAGCATGAAGAAGATAATGGGGGGCGCCCTGGCCCTGTTGATGGTGGGTTGTGCGAGCGACAACAACGGCGGCGAGCAGTATCGCTATACCCCGCCGGTTGCCAAGGCAACCAACAACACCCAGGAGATGGCGATCCCGGTGGATCTGGTGTGGGCCCGTGCCGAGAAGTGGTTCGGCGATCACGGCCTGAACATCGAGAACAGCCAGCGTGGTGCCGGTCTGATGACCGCCAACGTGGAAAACTCGGCCGATGGTCTGGAGTGGCTGGATTGCGGCACCATGGGGTCCAAGGTGGCGCTGGGCAACCCCAACCTGCAGATCAACCTGATCATCACCCAGAGCGGCAACAACAGCGTGGCGACCGTCAACGTCAAGGGCAACACCCAGCTCTACTTCGTCGAGTCCTCCGGCGAGCGGGTACTGGCTCCCTCCATCACCCCGGTGTGCGTCTCCCGCGGCAGCCTGGAACAGAGCCTGTTCTCCACCCTCGGCAACTGATGCTGCCGGGTATCATGAAAAACCCCGTTGCGTGCAACGGGGTTTTTTTATGCCTGCTCCGCGCCCATCAGGGCGTGAGGGGAGGGATGACGCCAGAGGATCAGGGGGTCAGATCGCCGTGATAGAGCACATGGTCGCCGGATTTGAGCACATACCCCTTCCAGGGGAAGAGCTGATAGCCGCCGCCCTGCCAGGACCAGTTGCCCTCTTCGCCCTGGCGGACCAGCCGGATCGGCTCGCCCTCTGGCAGGGTCAGCTCGGCCTGACTCTGATCGGCATTGAACAGCACGAAGGCGCTGACGGTCTGACCGGCATCGGTCGGGTTGAGGCGAATGCCCTGCTCGAACAGCCGCACGCACTGGCCTGCCAGCACCGACCATTGATAACCCGCGCTGCCGATGCAGCCATGTTCGTCGCGATCCGCGCCGACCAGGGGCTCCTTCGGTGTCGTGTTGCAGGCGGCCAGCAGCAGGGTGGCCGCCATCAGGGTCAGGGTGCGCATGGTTACTCCTTGGCGTCCCGTTCGATGACGATGTTGGAGAAGCCCAGCTCCTTGAAGTAGTTCTCCCGGTAATCCTTCACGCTCTTCTTGTCGCGGCGGCACACCTGGGCCAACTGCTCTTCCATGGCGTGGAAGCGGGTCAGATCGATCCCCTCGGCGGCGGCAACGGCATCATAGATGCTGTTGAACTTGTCGTTGGCGTAGCCAATCTCCCTGGCCTGCTTCTTGTAGGTGTAGGTAATCTTGAACGCCATGGCGTCACTCCTTCTCTTTGGCCTGCTTGCGCTGGACGTACAGATAGAGGCTTTCGACCTTCTCTCTGGCCCAGGGGGTCTTGCGCAAGAACTTCAGGCTGGACTTGATGCTGGGATTATCGGTGAAGCAGCGGATATTGATCTGCTGCCCCAGCGCTTCCCAGCCGTAGTGCGCGACCAGGGCGGTGACGATGGCTTCCAGGGTCAGCCCGTGCAGCGGGTTGTTCTTCTGGGAAGCGGGTTGATCGCTCATGCTTGCGCCGCCAGGGTGGCAAAGGGCTGACCCATGCGGGTGGTGACCCCGTTGGCCAGGTGCGGCGCGAAACCGGCCAGCATGCCCGGGCCAAACAGGCAGACGACTGTGCTGCCCAGCTTGAACAGGCCCATCTCGGCCCCCTTTTGCAGGGTGATGGCTTCGTCGCCGGTGTAGTCCCAGCGCACCACCTTCTTCTCTTTGGTCGGCGCTATGTTGCCGGCCCAGATGGTTTCGATGCTCGCGACGATAGTGGCACCGACCAGCACCAGGGCCATGGGGCCGTGGGGGGTTCGGAAGGTGGCCACCACCCGCTCGTTGCGGGCAAACAGATTGGGCACGTTCTCGGCCGTGAGGGGGTTGACGGAGAAGAGATCCCCCGGCACGAACACCATGCTCTCCAGCACGCCGTCCAGCGGCATGTGGATGCGGTGGTAATCCTTGGGTGCCAGATAGATGGTAGCGAAGTCGCCATCCTTGAACGGGGCCACCAGATCCTCATAGCCCCCCAGCAGCTCGCGGGCGCTGTAGTCGTGGCCCTTGGCCTGGATGATGCGACCTTGGCTGATGGGCCCGAGCTGGCTGACGGTGCCATCCACCGGCAGGGCCAGGGTCATGGCGTCTTCCACCACGGGGCGGATGCCGGGTTTGAGCTCGCGGGTGAAGAAGGCGTTGAAGCTCTTGTAGTGTGCCGGGCTCTCGTGCAGCGCCTCGCTCATGTCGACCTGGTACTGCTTGATAAAGGCCTCGATCACCCTGGTGGTGAGGTTGCCCGCTTCGGCGGCGGCAAGTTTGCCCACCAGGCGGGAGAGGGCGTGTTTGGGCAGACAGTATTGACCGGCAATTTTCAGGTTGTCAGTGATGCTCATGATCTTCATCTGGGAATGAGTTGAACGGGTCACAGCCGCGCCTGTTGGCGACCGTGGCGGGCTTCCTGCATGGTTTCCAGGATGCGGTGGTAGTTGTGGAAGCGATCGGCGCTGATGGCGCCCGCTTCGACCGCGGCGCGCAGGGCGCAGCCGGGATCATCCTTGTGGGTACAGTCGCGGAACTTGCAGCCACCCAGGTAGTCGCGAAACTCGACGAAGCACCAGGTGATGCGGTCGGCTTCCAGGTGCCAGAGGGCGAACTCGCGGATCCCGGGGGAGTCGATGAGATCACCGCCGCTCGGGAAGTGGTAGAGCCGCGCCGTGGTGGTGGTGTGCTGGCCGAGCCCCGAGTTCTCGGAGATCTCGCCGGTGAGCACGTCCAGCCCCGGCATCAGGGCGTTGGTGAGGGACGACTTGCCCACCCCGGACTGGCCCACGAAGATGCTGATCTTGTCGGTGAGCGCCGCCTTGAGGGCGTCGATGCCCTCACCGCTCTCGCAGCTCACCAGCAGCACCTCGTAACCGAGCTTGCGGTAGGTCTCGAGCTGGTGCTCGATACGGGCGCGGGCCGCGTCATCGAGCATGTCGACCTTGTTCAGCACGATGAGGGGCGCTATCTCCACATCTTCTGCCGCCACCAGGTAGCGGTCGACGATGTTGGTGGAGAACTCGGGCATCACCGCCGAGACGATGATGATCTGGTCGATGTTGGCGGCGATGGGTTTGACCCCGTCGTAGAAGTCCGGCCGGGTCAGCACCGAGTGGCGCGGATGCACCGCCTCGATGACGCCGGCAGTCGCGGCATTGAGGCCGGGGCGCCACACCACCTTGTCGCCGCACACCAGGCTGCTGATGCTGCTGCGCCGCAGGTTGCTGCGGTGGATGGCACCATCGCTCGCCTCGACATCCGCGTGCTGGCCGAAACGGCTGATCACCACCCCTTCGATGGCGGGGCCGAACAGGGTGTCATCTACCACTGTGGTGTGCTCTTTTTGCAGCCGCCGCTCGCGGTTGGCCTGGACGCGCCTTTGTTGACCCAGATTGAGTTTTGCTTTCTTTGCCACGGGGTTTGCCAGTTTATGAACAGATTCAAAGCCAGTATGATACATGCAAATTGGCAAAATTCCGCCATTCCTCCCAATAGAGAGAGCAATCATGACAGTCAGCGCGCAGAACCTGGTATGGATCGACATGGAGATGACGGGTCTGGACCCCGAAGAGAACGTGGTATTGGAGATCGCCACCATCGTCACCGACAAGGACCTGAACGTGCTGGCCGAAGGGCCGGTCATCGCCATCCACCAGAGCGAGGAAGAGCTGGGCAAGATGGATGACTGGAACGTCAACACCCACACCAAGAGCGGGCTGGTGGCCCGGGTCAAGGCGAGTGAATACGACGAGGCCAAGGCCGTTGCCGAGACCCTCGCCTTCATTCGCCAGTGGGTGCCGGAGCGCACCAGCCCCCTGTGCGGCAACAGCATCGGCCAGGATCGCCGCTTCATGGTCAAGCACATGGGCGATCTGGAAGCCTTCTTCCATTACCGCAACGTGGACGTCAGCACCATCAAGGAGCTGGTCCGTCGCTGGCAGCCTGAACTGCTGGATCAATTCAAGAAGAGCGGCTCCCACCAGGCGCTGGACGACATCCGCGAATCCATCGCCGAACTGCAGTTCTACCGCGCCCACGTCTTCAAAATCTGAGTGGCTGGCAAGGGTTTGCCGTCGTTCGGTTGCTAAAATCAGCAGTTCGGCCAGCTTTTGAGCGAACGGCTGCAACCAGACAAAAAAGCCCTTGCAATTGGAATGTCTGCTCTTATAATTCGGCTCCCGTACAGTAGCGCAAGCAACCAAATGCTGTACGGTCTGTTTTCAGGTTTTGCGGGAATAGCTCAGTTGGTAGAGCACGACCTTGCCAAGGTCGGGGTCGCGAGTTCGAGTCTCGTTTCCCGCTCCA